>NZ_JBFUIV010000008.1:0-240449 GCF_056401715.1 Bacillus sp. P4_E1 | reverse complement strand
GATATTTCCTAACCCACTCTATTAATTGCGTTCTACTTTTAAGTCCATATTTCTTCGCTATAGCTGATTGACTACCCTCACCGTTTAAAAAACTTTCTACAGCTTGTATCTTTAATTCATTTGAATAAGTTTGAAATGTAGACCCTTTTTTAGCCATAATAAAATCCCCTCCAAGTAGAAGTGTAACATCCATGTTTGTTCATGGTCTTTTTACACTGTCTACCTTAAGGGGATAATATCATATAAGAGTGTCTTTTCTGATAGCTTTTTTAGCAGAAGCAGCTAGCTCCAACTATGATTAATAAAATAAATAATACAACTAATAAAGCAAAGCCGCCACCACAACTACTACAACTACCACCAAATCCCATAATAGTTCCTCCTTTAGATAGGAGGGGAAAACACGGGGTCACTCATGTATTTTAACGGATTCATTTTACCTTATGTTTTTATAGAATAATTGAGCAGGTCCTTTTGAAAATAAAGAAAAGACACTCTTATGAGTGCCTCTCCTTAGCAGCCGAATCCGCTGCAGCTAGCTCCAACTATTATTAATAAGATAAAGAGCACAACTAGTAAGGCGAATCCGCCACCAAAGCCACAGCCTCCGCCACAACTACCACCAAATCCCATATCAATCTCTCCTTTTAGTAAGAGAAAAAAATCGGGGTCACACATGTGTTTTAACGGGTTTACATTAATCTATGCTTTTTAATGATGAATGAGCAGGTCCTTTAAGCAATAAAGAAAAGACACCCTAAGGTGCCATCCTCCGACTTGAACCATCTTAATTTTAATAATATGTATTGGACTCCCATCCGAATATTATTTTACAAGGTTAAGTAATGTTGGTCATTGAGAAATATGGTTCAAATCCATATTTTAAAAAGTTATATATAAGAGAACAAGCTATTAATTAGGGGTAAAACCACATGCCCATCAACTTAATAATTTTATAATGCCCCAAAAACAAAAAGTTTGTACATTTTTACCTGGAGATGTCAATTTTCTCGTTTTGGGGGTATTTGTATTTCTTAGCTTGATGGGCATGGGGTAGCACCAACAAAACACAAATTTCGTACGCTACGACAGCGTAACGATTTTATGCTACCAGTAAAAAACTGATTAGTGAGAGCTCATAATCTGCGGGGGAGGGACACCCCCGCGAATTTAAGTTTCACTTTATAAAAAAGTAAGGATCGACCGGTACCGCTCGTTATTTGACGATTACTTTTCCATCCATTCCTTTCAAGTAGTGGAACCGACATATTAGTTCATATGTACCGGGAGTTTCAGGTTTTACGGTAATTGTTATTTCTTTTCCTGACGGGACTTCGGCGTCAATTCCGAGCTTTTTCACCGTAAAGGTGTGATCTCTATTTCCTTTGTTTTTCAATAGTAACGTCGTCGTTTTCCCAAGCGGAACAGTGATGATACTCGGATTAAAGTAATCATCATTCAATTCAACCTCAATAGGCTGTCTCACAACGTCGGATTCGGCAAATACACGGAGCGAACCTAAAGTAGTCATAACTACAATCATCGCAAGTGAAATGATTAATCCAGTTAATAGCTTTTTCACAGACATTCGTAATCCCTCCTTTCCTAAGCACTAGTGTTTTCAAATTACTAAAATATTATCAATATAAATGGGGTTTAGGCGTGGCTTAAATAGTAATTCTTTCGGCAACTCCTACTAACCAAGTACTAACTGGAATAGGATTTGGGTAAATAAAAAAAGCCTCCACTACTGTGGAAGCTTCTCCAAATGATGTGCAATATCAATATACATATCGGAATAAACCGAATGGATTTCATTACTAGGCGCAGCGTTAGAAGAGAAGTGGACGATTACCATACTTGCTTTCGGATCAATGTAAAGAGTTTGTCCGTAACTGCCTAACACTTCGAAAGCACCTTGTTCATTGTGCGGAATCCACCATTGATTATGATAAGAAATGGAAGCACCATGACCAATTGCGAGCTCACCTACTTGTACATTTTTCACACTTTCTGTAATAGAAGAAGGGACGATTTGTTTTCCGCTATATTGACCATTATTTAATAGTAATTGTCCGAACCTCGCCATATCTCTAGCAGTTGCATTTAAGCCAGCGCTTGCTTGTTCTACTTTTGTTTCATCTGTAACGTAATAAGCGTCTTCTTCCATACCAATGTGAGACCAAATTCGCTCGCTTACATTTTCAGCTAACGATTTCCCTGTAATCGTTCGGATAATCCAAGCGAGTGTTTCTGTTGATCCGTTATTGTAAGAAAAAGCTGAACCAGGTGGTGCAGTTTCTTCTGCTTCTAGTAACATATCATAAATTTTCATAGGCCCCTCGTAATTTTTACCTCGGGGTAAAATATTACTAGCTAAATATAGTTGTGCATCTTGATTTTCTAGTCCTAGCTGCATATATCCGTGAGTAGGGTATTCAGCGGAAACTTGCATGTCCAGTAATTGCTGAAGTGTTGCTTTACCAAACGGTGTATTTTTTAATTCTTTTATGTAAGTGTCAGCTGTTTTCTCTACATCAATAAGATTTTCTTCAGCGAGAGATTGTATGATTGCACCAGTAAACACCTTTGCTAATGATGCCATTCCATGAGGTTCACTCTCGTTATATCCATTGAAATATCGTTCATAAACAAGTTGACCATTATGTACAACGACAAAAGCATCTGTTTTGTTTTCGTCTAAAAGTTTTTTTAGAGGAGTCTTATTTCCAAATCTACGCTCCACAGCAAAATCGTCTAAGTTTTGTAACGCGGTAGGGAAGGGAGCAACTTGGTCAGGGATGTTTTTTACTTCATTTATTAAAGTGAATTCTTTCATATGTGTATACGACCAGCGTAAGTAAGGATCGTCCAACCAGTTTTCTTTTGTGACATTTGCTTTAGTGGGGGTCGTTTTATTATTTTTAAAAAAAGTAAACCCAAGCCCTGTAACTACGAATAGTAATACTAGTAACAGTAATAGCAGGGGAGATTTCTTTACATTCATATAGGTACCTCCTTTAGTTTCTATTATAAGTATACGCTCGTCTTAAAATAAATACAAAATAAGGAAAGTAAACGGGTAAGTTTACTTTCCTTATGAACGTTAAGCAGATATTTGTCCGTCTGTACTTTGTTTCTTGAATTTTTGTTTTCGTCCGTGTAATCCATAATATAGAAGTAAAGTGAACGCAACGATAATAGCTGCGATAAAATACATATTATGATAACTTGATTTGGCAGCGACTATACCTAAAATGAAAGAACCGAAGCCAATGCCACTATCAAAGAACGAGTAGTAAGTAGCTGTCGCAGAACCACGTCGATGGTTTGGAGCGGCAGAAATTGCAATCGTTTGGAAACTTGGAATTAATGTTCCGTATCCTAAACCGATTAACATACCTGCGCCAAGGAACCAAAATGAAGTTTGCGCTTGGCTTAAAATGAACATCCCAATTGTGAAAATAATAATAGCGGGATAGATAAGTACATTTTCACCGAAACGATCAAATATTTTCCCTGTAAATGGACGAGAAATGACCACAACAAGTGCGTATAAAATAAAGAAGTAACTTGCAATTTCGCTTAAACCGAGTTCTTTCGCATAAATAGGAATAAAGGATAAAATGCCACTATAAGAAAAGGCTAAAACAAATCCTGTTAGAGCGATTGGAATAGAAGATGGTTCAATTAAGTCTTTCCATTTCATTTTTTCTCGTTTTTGTTTGTTTACTGGTGCTTCATGCGGAATATTGACTAGTAATCCTAATAAAAATGCGAGTAATGAAAATACTGAACAAACGATAAATAGTACAGTAAATGAAAAATGAGAAATAATTGTTAAACCTAAAAAAGGACCAATTACCATCGGTAGACTCATAAATACGCCGTAATAAGCAAGTGCTTCGCCGCGTCTATGAGCTGGTGCTACATCAGTTACAATTGTTCCAGTTGCTGTTGTTGCCATTCCGAATCCAATACCATGTAAGAAGCGAAGGGCAAGTAATAAAAATAAACTTTGCGTACCGAAATACATAACAGTAGCGGCTAAAAATAGTGAAAGTGAAATAAATAATATTTTCTTTCTTCCTAAATCATCGAGCCATTTTCCTGTGAATGGTCTACATAAAACAGATGAAATAAGAAAAACAGTTGCAACTAAACCAATTTCCTCAGGTTTTCCTTTTAGGCTGTCTATAACATAGACAGGCAGAGTAGTCATAAGCATGTAAAATGTTAAAAAGAGAAACAGACTACTAAAACAAGTTCCGAGGAAATCCTTCGTCCAAAGTTTTTCACTTTGCATCGTCATCCCTCCATATTAATGATCTAAATTTTTGATAATTTGTTGTAACAATTGAAAAGCTTCATGTAAGTCTTCTTCTTTAATACCTTCTAGCGTCTTTTCTTCAAAGGAATCAACTTCTTCTTGCCATACTGGAATCATTTTTAGTGCAGTATCAGATAATGAAATCAACTTTTCACGGCGATCTTTTCCTTCAGTACGAATAATCCAGCCCATCGTTTCCATACGTGTTAACGTACGAGTCATCGTTGGTGATTCAACATTTAAATATTGACATAATTCTGTTTGGGTACAAGATCCAGTTTGATTAATGCGGAAAATAACAGCCCATTGCGCACTAAATAATCCTGTTGGAGATACACGTTCATTAAATTTCTTCGTAAACTTACGAGAAGTTTGACTGACAATGTGGAAAAAATGTTGTTTTTCGTCCATGTATTTTGATCCTTTCAAATTAGTTACCTAGCTAACTATATACCTTTTTATTTTACTTGTCTAGTAATAGACATGTTGTTTTATGTGGAAATTTCGTATAGATTTTGTATTGAGAACGTACATTCTACATGGTATTCTTTAATTAAGTAAAGAATTTTCTTTCTATTAAATAGAATGGGGGAACTTGTGATGATTAAGCCTGCAACAATGGAGTTTGTTTCACTATCGAACGGAGAAACGATTGCGTATCAGGAAGTTGGAAGGCAAAATACAGAAATTCTTGTACTCATTCACGGGAACATGACATCGTCACAACACTGGGATTTAGTTATTGAAAAGTTGCAAGATCAATACCATATTTACGCTCTTGATTTAAGAGGATTTGGCCAATCAACATATAATCAATCGATAGATTCATTACAAGACTTTGCAAGAGATGTAAAACTATTTATCGATCAATTAAAACTAGAAAAATTTTCATTAATGGGCTGGTCAATGGGCGGTGGTGTTGCGATGCAATTTACAGCGAATCATCCAACATTTGTCGAAAAGTTGATTTTAGTAGAATCAGTGGGAATGAAGGGATATCCAATTTTTAAAAAAGATATTAACGGGCAACCGATCGTATCAAGTTTAGTAAAGACGAAAGAAGAAATCGCGCAAGATCCCGTACAAATTGCTCCAGTGCTAGATGCGATAAAAAATATGAATAAATTATATTACCGTACAGTATGGAATCTATTAATATATACACATAATCAACCTGAACCGGATCGTTATGAAAAGTATTTAGATGATATGTTAACGCAACGTAATTTCGTAGATGTGAATTATGCGCTCATTACATTTAATATTTCGGATGAACATAATGGGGTTGTAGAGGGAAATAAGCAAATTCATCATATTAAAGCTCCAACACTCGTCATACAAGGTGACAGAGATTACGTCGTACCGCAAGTAGTCGGTGAGGAATTAGCAAAACATTTGCCAAATGCAGAGTTGAAGATATTAGAAGATTGCGGACACTCACCGTTTATAGATTGTTTAGATGTATTTATAAAACATGTAGAGGATTGGTTAGACAATAAATAATTCCCGAAATATAAAACTTGCATATACTATAGCATTTGTATGTATAAGGGGAGAGAGTCAATGCATAATCCATTTTTAATATATCATTCTCCATATAATGATCATCAATATATAAAAATGATTATAAATCCGATGTATATGCAAGTTTCACCAGCTGTAGTTCCTTTGCAAGTGCAGCAATCAATGGTCCATACACATCCGATTTTATTTGGGCCTTCATTTTATGAAAATCCATATTTTAAGCATTTTCATTACAATGTGAAAGCGCAAGTATGGGAAGGATAAGAAGCTAAAAGGTTCATTCTTTTAGCTTCTTTTTTATTATGAATATTCGTACACGCATTTGAAGAAACAGTTTATAATGAAAAGTGGAAAGCGTGAGAAGGAGAGGGAAAGGGATGTCGATGCGTTTTACTTTTTGGATTATGGTTGGAATTGTAGCAATCTCAGGTTTGTCACAAGGGATGCTTTTACCTGCCATTGCAATGATTTTTGAACAAGAAGGGGTTAGTTCAAGTATTAACGGTATTCATGCGACGGCATTATATATCGGGATATTAGTTATTTCACCGTTTCTTGAAAAACCGATGCAAAAGTTTGGAATGAAGCCAATTATCGTTATTGGTGGGTTTCTCGTTATTATTTCATTATTCTTTTTTACACAAACTTTTTCATTTTGGGTATGGTTCGTTCTTAGATTTCTAGTTGGAGTCGGAGATCATATGCTTCATGTCGGAACACAAACATGGATTACGACAACATCAGACCCGAGTAAAATAGGTAGACAAGTATCGATATACGGTGTATTCTTCGGAATTGGTTTCGCAGTTGGCCCGTATTTAGCAAGCACTGTTCAGTACGGTCTTGCAACACCATTTATCGTATCTACTATACTTTGCTTAATAGGATGGCTTTTACTACTACCAACGAAAAATGCATTTCCAGCACAAGATGAGGCAAAAACTGAAAGTAAATCATCCTTTTCTCGTTATAAACAAGTCGTTGGATTAGCTTGGATTGCGCTAATTGGTCCGCTCGCATACGGCGTACTTGAAGCGATGTTAAATAGTAACTTACCAGTATACGCACTTCGCAAAGGATGGTCTGTATCGGAAGTTTCCTTCTTATTACCAGCATTCGCAGTTGGGGGCATTATTACACAAATCCCGCTCGGTATATTAAGTGATAAATACGGGAGAGACCGTATTTTAACGTGGACGTTCAGTGTAAGTACGGGCATTTTCCTACTTGCAGCAGTATTTGATCAATATTACTGGATCGTCTTTGCATGTATGCTTATAGCAGGTATGGTCATTGGCTCGTGCTTCTCACTAGGGCTTGGATTTATGACAGATTTATTACCGAGACACTTACTACCAGCAGGTAATATATTATCCGGAATCGCCTTTAGTTTAGGAAGTATTATGGGACCTGTATTAGGGGGCGTATTTATAGAAAAAATACAGTATACAAGCTTTTTTATTGCGGTTATGATTATAATGGGAATTCTCGCAATGGTATATATGGTCTACATGAAGAATCAATTCGCATCAAGAAAAATAGAAAGTAGGTTAGGGCATGACAAAACAACCTAATAAAAAGAAATTTGAAGTACTCGAAAACGAAACAATTACAGACTGCTTAGCACGTATGGAACAAGAAGGCTATGCACCGTCTCGTCGCATGGAAGAACCAATCTTTCATGAAGTGAAGAAAGACGGGAAAACAGAAGTTGAACCGTGTGGTAGAAAAATTGTTTTTGAGGGGAAATTGAAGTAATCTCATAACAAATAGCCATCCAATTCATTTGAGTTGGATGGCTTGTTTTTTTACTGAACAATGAAAGGCTTAGCTAGAGATCTTTGTTAGTGAAGGTAGTATAGAGAGAAACTAACTACATGAAAATGTAAATTTAAGGATGCTTAATGTATTGAATTTTAGGATTGGGACATCAGTTATAGAGCTGGACACCTATACATTTGAAGGAAAGAACAATTATACAAAAGTAGGATGTTTAAAAATATATTAATTTGTATGATAAAAACAAAACATATTTTAAAAAAATTAGAAAGGAGGGAGAAATATATAATGATACAAAGCATATATGAAACTCATTTAMATGTCAGAAATTTAGAAAAGGCAATAGATTTCTATCAAAATAAGTTAGGTTTAGCATTAGCAAAAAGACTATCGAAAAGACGAGTTGCGTTCTTTTGGGTAGGAGAAAGTAAAGAGCAAATGCTCGGATTATGGGAAGTACATATAAATGAAGAATTTGAGACGAAACACTTCGCTTTTCGTGTAGATTTAGAGTTTTTAAATGCTTCAAAATTATGGTTAGAGAAGCGTGGAATAGAGGTAGTAGGGAGTCAAGGGAAAGGAAATCGAGAACCAATTGTCCAAAGGTGGATGCCAGCTGCAAGCGTATATTTTCTAGATTGTGATGGAAATAAATTAGAGTTTATTTCTATGTTATATGATGACCCAGATGAATTAGAATATGCAACGTATTTAAGTGAATGGGATGCGGAGCACCAAGAGAAATAAAGTTTAATCAGTGGGAGTTTAATAGATTTATATTATGCAAAATAGATAGGAACAAAATAAAATCCCTCAAGAATAAGGGTCTTCTTGAAGGATTTTTTTATGCTTTATATATTTTATATTGCTTGTAACGTATTAATGATGTTCACTTTTAGATATTTCAGCGCGTTGAATATAACCATCAGAGAAGCTGAAATAAAGAGAATAGCTTCCTCGATTATATATAAAGCCTTCACTAGTCATATCCTCTCCAATTCCATCTGGCTCACCAAACCACTCTTTTAATTCATTGATAGTGATATCCATTTTTACCCATATATATCTAGCGTCCGAAGGGTACATATCAATATTATAATCTCCATATACTGCTGTAGTAGGTGCATCACATTCTGTACAAGGTGCTTGCTTCAAAACATCAGGTACTCCAAATTCTTTTTTTACTTCAGATATATCTTTACGCAATGTATTTAATGTAAATGGACCAAACGTCCCATTCTGTAAAGCGGTTGTTAACATTTGTTTCAATTCTTCTTTTGAATTGATGTTGAAATTATAATCTCTGTTTTTTGCTATTGCATTATATAAAAATTGTGCATACTGCTCACGCTTTACAATTGTATTTCCAATAAAATTACCTGACTCGTCACCTTGTGCTATACGGTTACTACGCACTGCATTTACAGATTCATAGGCCCAATGACCTTTTGGTACATCTTTAAATTTCTCTTGTCCTTTTGATTCTAAATGAAATGCTTTTTGTAGTATTACTGCCATTTCATATCGAGTTAATACATCATCTGGACGAAATGTACCTGATCCATCACCTGTCATAATTCCAGCTTGTGCAATGGCTGTGATATCCTTTTCAAACATATGATTTGTAATATCATTAAACATACGCCCCTGTTCATCGTCTGCTATTAAACCTAAATGTCGATTGACTAAAGAAGCTACCTGTCCTCTAGTAACATTATCCCCAAAACCAAATTTTCCATTTCCATATCCCTTATAAATCCCTGCTGCTGCTAAGTAATCAATAGCAGTTTTTGACCAGTGGTCCTTTGGTACATCTGTAAATACAGTGTTCGCATTGCCAGCTACTTTATAGTTATTCGTAGTTGTTTGTGCGTTTGCTGTGCCTACCATCATTGTAGTTGCTAGTGCTGTGGTGATTACGAATCCCAAAATTTTTTTAGCTTTGCTTGTTTTCTTGCCCATTTGAGAAAGCCTCCCCATTTTAATTTAACTTTATTAAATATACGTATTACACATATACATTCTAATACAGCTAAATGTACACATCGTAATTATAACATTTAAATGATGATCATTTGTCAGTAATTCACTTAATGTGGATAAAATTCCAATAATCTATATAAAACTATAATTTTTAGATAATAAATATTCATTGCTATTTAATTGAAGAAAAATGCGAAACCTTTTTATAAAATATGGAAATGTTAAAATCCCTTTGATAGAATAGCAATATGCAAAAATAATTATTTATAAATTCTCAATGTAATGAATATTCATGTTTAAATATACGAATTTAACTACATAGTTGTTGTAATAAAGGGGGAGAAAGATGTTAGAGGAATTGTACACTGTTTTTTTAAATGCATCGGGTTTTACAGAAAGCGCGAGGAAACGAGATCAGTATGATAAATTACATGATTATTTAAAAAATCAAGAAAGAGAGTTAAAACGATTCATTCAAGATGCTGAAACAGCGAAGAGAGATTATGAGAGTAAAAGTAATGGCTTAGAAGCTAATAAAATTCCGGCAGTTGAATTTGAACAAAAACGTCATGAAAAGGATGAGGAATTAAATACATTATTATCCTATTTTAAAAGTGCATTAAGCGATGTTGGATCTGCGATAGGTACAGCTTATGCAAAGTATTTGGAATATAAAGCGAAAGCAGAAGCGGAGAAAGCGTCAGCATACAATGCAGCGACCAAGGCTTTTGAAGAAAAGAAAAAAGAAATTGAAAATCTTATCCATTAAACATATAAAGAATGGGGGAACCCACATGAGTGGTAAAGAGGTTGAAATTATAGGAAGTAACACTGCAAGTGCCATTTCTTATGCGCAAAATATTGAAAATGGTATGAAGGATTCTTTAAACGAAGCGAAAAACTTAAAAGCATACGTTACATGTGCGAACTGGAATGGAAAAACGAGAGATGCCTTTTTAAGTTATCTAGATTTAATCATTCAATATAACTCAGAAATGGTAGAGGCATTTGAAGGACATACGAAAGCTTTGAAAGAGTTAGATAAAAGTATTCAAACGTACGGAGATAGACCGGAAGTAAGGGCGATAAAACAGTTGTGATGGAGAAATGAGGGATAAAAGAATGGGAAAAGAAATGAATTTTGCACCTGCTGAATTATATGTTCTCGCAGGTGCAGCTGGGGTTACGGATATATTTGGATTGCCAAACCGTGACGTAATTATTTTACTTGATGAAGAATGTGTCACGAAAGCAACTACGAGTTTAAAAGAAAAAGGCTTACTTACAAGTGAAAATGGAATTACCCCTGCAGCTTTTCAATTGATTGAGCTATTAAAGGAATATGAAAATTGTCATGAATACACGAGAATTAATAATGTATTAATTGGTTTTTTGAAACATGATAAAGACCGAGTGGCTGTATTAACAGAAGTAGAGCTAAATAAAAAATACGAGATCGACTACATACCAAAGCCAGACGTATATTTTTCCTTATTAACACGCATTCCCTTCTTATTGAGAGAACCGAGGGAGATAGAAGATACATTTTTCTCAAAGAGAATGACAGAAACAGAACAACAAATATTTGAGGAAAAAGATTTATCAAATAAAGACGTTATAGCGATGGAAACGTATACGAGGCCTCGGAGTAATAGAGGAGGAAAATGGGAATGTTTCTTATATTTCACTGAAGGAGAAGATTTCGTTCAAATAGATGTAGAACGTAATCGATATGACTGGGTGAGCCTCTATGCGGTGAATAAGAAATTGTATGACGTGTTAAAAATGCCATATAAAAAGTTAATTGACCCGAGACAATTCTCGTTAGGAGGTATTCAATAATGCAAGTATCAATGGGAGATAGTGGTTCTGGTGGTGGAGAAGAAGTATTAGTTAATTTTCAAGAACTACTTGATATAGTAATGAAATTAGAAAATATATATAAAATCCATGTAGACGTCATTGGAACGAATATTGAGAGTTTATTAAGCTGTGATTTTTATCAAAAAGGTGAAGCGATGAGAGTAATCGAAAAATATCCTGATATATTACACAAAACACTAGAATTGGCTGAACACTATTCTAGGTCAGCGACAGTTGTAGGAAATGTATGTGTAGAAATGCTTGAAAAGGACGAACAATTACGTGAAATATTAAGTAAGTTGTAGAAATCACCATACGGCTGGGGGATGAAAACGAGATGGATGTGAAATATAGACCTGAACCATGGCAAAACATGGGAGATGGTATGAATCGAATTACAAAAGATGCACTCATGAAATTACGGGACGCAAATGAATCATTAAAAAGAATTGATGGAAGAATACGAGATTTAGACTCGGATGGTAGTATACATTTTAATCCAAAAGATCAATCGCAAAAAATCGGGGAATTACTTGATAGTTATACGACATTGCAAAAATATTGCGGAGAAGTAGGGCGAGTAGTCTCTGAACATATAGATAAACCTTTTTTAGTAGAAATGGATAAATTTGCTCAAAAAATGAGAGATACATCTATTCTCAGTTTTGAAACAAATAACCGAATTGGCTCTACAACAACGACAGTATTACCAGGTGCGCATGCAGGCTACGGAAGTGTACCACAAACAATACAGAAGAGGAAAGATAAAATAACAGTAGAAGATATTTTTAGAGATTCACCTGCATTTGATAACGTACTTAGGGCGGAATACAAAGAACTAAAAAAACAAAATCCAGATGCAAAACTAAATTATGAAGAATACAAGAAAGTAGTCCCATCCACACGAGGATTTGAATACAAATCGATAGAAGATGAACAGAAAAAACTAGAAATGATACGAGACATAGGAATAGGCGTAGGAATCATCATCACAACAATCCTTTGTCCACCACTCGGGGCCGCTGCCGCAGTAGTATACGGCGCTGTACAAATAAAAAGTGGTATTGACGGAGAAGACTGGGGAACACACAGGAAATTGAGTCAAGAAGAGCGGGTAGGAAACGTTATTTTTGGTGGATTAGATGCAATCCCAGTTGTTGGAGCTGTAGGAAAAGGAGTAAAAGCATTCAAAGGCACGAGTGAATTAGCTGATTTAGCGAAATTATTAAAATTCAAAGAAGGAATGCCTGGTTTTAATCCAAATTTGGGTAAAAATGTGGTACAATCGCTTAAGGAAAATAAGACTTTAAAGAATGCACTAGATGCTGTGAAAAATACTCCTATTCCAGTAGCAGTTAGGATGGTGGATACTGGAATAGGAGTGAAGATTCCTTATGTAGAATCGTCAACTGTTGGAGAAGTAGCTGGAAAGTTTTCAAAGGCAAGTACGGCAGCTAAGGATGACGCTTATCAACTTGCTAAGGGTACGGATAAAGTTGGTTATGGCAGTAACATTTCAGACAATATCTCAAAAGAAATTAAAGAGTTAGATAAAGAAATAAATAGATTGAAAATAGAGGGAAATGACAAAGAAGTCAAAAGATTAACGCGAGAAAAAAATAAATTGGCCAACAAGTTGGATACAAAAGATGTTATTAGTGATCATTATGACTTGAAGGTTGCAAAGGAGTATGAAAGAAAAATCGATAATTCTAAATATTTTTCTCATGATAAAGGTGATTTTGGGGAAGAAGTGACAAAAATCGTAGCTAGAGACAGTGATTTAGGTAAAGATGTTTCCGATCTGTTCCAAGTGGGGAGAAATGGTATAGATGCAGCATTCCTATCGAAAGGGCCGCCGCCAAAGTTAACTATTATTGAATCAAAGGCATCAGATTCCGCTAGTTTTAGTTACTCGGATAAACAGAAAAAGGGTGGAGATACTTATTTTCAAGACATGGTTAACAGCGATGATCCTAGGTATGCTAATTTTAGAGATAACTTAGAGAATCTGATGGAGGAGAGTCCGGATCTACAATTCGATTTTATTAGAGTTGAAACAGATATAAAGATTACTGATACTGGATTCGGTGTTGATGAGTTAAAGGTAAAGGACTGGAATAAGAAAATAGATTAATTCATAGGGAGGATGCAATGATGAACCCCAAAAAGTTAGAAATGGCTTTTAAAAGATATAGCAAAAATTTTGTGGATGGAATCAAATTTGAAGATGTTAAAGATAAATATAATGTCAGTAGAAGTAAGGTTGAGAAAATTGTTGAGCAAAATGAAACAGAGAAAGATCACATCCTACTAATAAATTTAAGCAAAATTTTCTCATATCACTTGTCACTATGGAAAAACGATGTATTGATAAGCGGTGGAAACAATGTAGAAGGATTAAAGAACATGCAGAAAGTCTTATTTTACCAGTGCATGGGACAAGATCTTTATAAAATCAGATATCCAAAGATGATTTTGGGGTATACGTTTAGAGAAGTCGTCCTCACATTAGTTCATTTTGCAATGTATGGATGGGAGAAAGAAGAAAATATATTATATGATTTTATGGTTCATCACTTCGGTGGACATTTAATAGATGCTAATGAAGAGAATAGACATATTTGGTTTTTGCTAGAGCTATACTCGCAGTATAGAAATAAAACCATCATGGGGACAAATGAAAAATTGCATCTAGTCGTGAAAAATAAGTTTAAAGAAGCTGAACTGCGATGCGATTTAATCCCTGAAGACCTAAATATATATGATGAAGTGTTAGGACGTTGGTCGACTCGTGACTTAGAAGAAATAGAATATCTAATTTCGATAATGTCTCAGTATCATTCTGCGTTAGCTTCTGAAATCGGACAGCTAGGTGAATTTGGTGATTTCAGATACGGATTTTATCCTTTTGAAATATTATTTTTAATCCATGTAAGGAAACAACTAGGGTTGCCAGTACCTACTCAAATCGATAATTTTCTGATGAATACTCCAGAAGCTAGAATGGTATTTGGGGAACATGAGTCATATCCTGAATGGGATCCCGTACTTCAGATGATTGATCAATTTTATCGTGAAAACTATCCGGAATATATTCTTAACAAGCATGGAGAATTATTTCAATAAAAGGGAGGAAGCTAAGATGCCTGATCAAGGGATAGCGCAGATTATATTTCCTGATAGCAAGGATTTGGAAACATTTTTGAAGGAACAGGGAGGTTATGACTTACATGAAGATCTATTAAAATATGGATTGACAACGAAACAGTTTTTATACGTTGACTATAAAGGTGAGCAATACCAAGAAATTGTCAATTTTATTCTTGATTACGAATTTGCCCACCAAATTGAATTAGCAACACAAGAAGAACTTGAGAGATTAGAAGCATTTAATTATGAATTTTTACCCGATAAGATCAAGATGGCCAACAAAATACTGTCACCAAAGGGATATGGTCTGTTTTTATATCCAAATTCGGGCGACTTTTACGCATTATTCATTGGGAAAATAGAGAGTATAACAAAAATCCTGCAAGAAGAGGTGTTGCTTGATGATAGAATTCCTTTTCAAGAAAGGTGTATCAAATATTATAGATAGACCTAAGGATTGTATGCCTTCACCCTTGAATCCGATCAAGATTTTCTTATAAGTTAATATCAAGATTGCATAACCATCTAGAATGTGCTATTTTTGGCCACGTACAATTTTAATAACACCATGTGTTACTACAAATGTATTTAAACTTTTCACCTCCTGAATTCGAAATAATAAAAATGTTTTGGATTTGGGAGGGTTGATAATAGAGATAGAAAAATAAATTGAGAAATGTGCCTATTTTGTTGGTTACTTGGACGCTGACAAAGGTACATGCTTAGTAAAGGAATTCAATGGCAACGTTAGGAGAACGTAGTGGCTATTGAATTTTTTATTTTTACAACTGTATTAGAAAGAAAAGAGTGAGAATTAGGTGAGATGATATTTTATTGAAAAGACATGGAAAGGACACAATAATAATGAATTCGTAAGTATTAATGTATTACTTGTTACCATATAAAAAGGTGTCATAATACTGTTACTACAAAATTTACAAATTTAATGCTACTTAAAACAGATGAATTTAAAGCACTTGATTGTCTACGAAAGGCAACGAGTGCCTTTTTAATAGATAGACATGCTATAGATTTTTAGGAATTATTTTTTATGAATTCAGACTAACAAAAATTACTAGTATTATATAATTGAAAGTACATTAGCAAAAGGTGTGGACTCCGTAACCCCATTCGCTAAAGGTGTAGAAATCATGCCAGATGGAAGTGTCGTTAGATCTGGAACGAACTATAGCGGGAAATTCCAAGAAGCCCATGATGCCTCAAAGGCGAGTATTCAGAGTAGGATCTCGAATTTGGAGAGTGGTGGGGTTAAGGGTACGGGTGAAGGTACTCAAACTAAAAAAATTAAACCGACTAATGAAAGAACTGCAGAATATGAAGAAGCTATGACAAAAGCAGCTAGAGATTTACCTCCTTATAGTAGAAAACCTAATAAACCAAGAGATTTTGAAGAAAAAGTAGTAGATGATTCTACAGGAATTACTACTTATACATTTACATCTAAGAAAAATGGGGAAACTTATAAAGTTAAATATGATAAAGATGGTTACCCAATTTTTAATTCAAAATATGAAACATCTTTATCAGAGTCATATCATATAGAGCCTGACTCAGTGCAGTTTAAATATCTCTCACAAAAATTATATGACGATATAATGAAAGATCCAAACTTAGCAAAACAATTCAGCCCAACAGATATTGAGCTATTCAAATTAGGTAAGAAGCCAAAATCAGTCACATGGCATCATCATCAAGAGACTGGTAAAATGCAACTTGTTGATTACTATGAACATCAGGTTGCGGGTCATACAGGTGGTAGAGCAATTTGGGGTGGTGGAGATGACGGTAGAACAGGTAAACTGAAGAAAATTATTTTGGAGATGATAAAATGAGCCGAGTAACTTGGCTATTTACGGATGGAGCGATAGATGAGCAAGTAATTATTGCTGTGGAGAATTCATTTGGTGTCAGATTTCCAGATGATTACCGTGAATGCATTAAAAAAAATAACGGTGGTTATCCTGAGCCTAATATTTATGATATTAATGATGATGAGGGTGGAGCAGTCTTTGATTGTCTATTAAGTTTTACAAGCAAAGATGCAAATATAGAAGTTGTTTATGAATTAACTTCACTTCCGGAAGGTATTATTCCATTTGCAAGAGACCCATTTGGGGGACTGATTTGTTTTAATTACTGTGATACTAAAGATTCTCCGTCAGTAGTTTTCTATGATCAGGAATCAGTGAATGAGGATAAAATCAAATTAATATGCGACTCTTTTTCTGAATTGATTGAGAGATTATACTCTGATTGAGAAAAACAAAATGAACAGGAAAGAAGGTTAATTGTATGAAGAATTTAGATTTTGAATATACTTTTACTCCTATTGGCATTGAAGATATCGAAGATTTCGAAAATAAGTATGGTATATTGTTCCCTGATGATTATAAACAATTTTTGCTGTCTAAAAATGGAGGGAAAACTGAGCAACGAAGATTTAAAACTAATGATACAACTAAGAAAGGCGTAATAACATCGTCTGTTTCAATGTTTTTTCCTCTATCAATAGAAAATGAAATAAATCTAGAAGAGAAATTAAGAAGTTATAATTTGGTGCAAGTGGTACCAAGTAATTTGCTTCCAATTGGAATTGACCCAGCGGGGAGTTTGATTTGTTTATCAATTGATGGGAAAGATAGAGGTAGTGTATATCATTGTGATATGGATTACTTTGAAGAAGATAACGAGTTAAGAGAGGAATACATCCGACTAATTTCTAAAAGTTTCTCTGAATTTGTGGATAATTTATATATTCCTGAAAACTAATGATAGGATTTTATTGATTCGAATTAGTTAATAGTTGGTTAATCTCTTTAATTTAAACGGGGCTTTCTTTATGGTCTAACGACTCAGAGAAAGCCTCTTCTTTTTCCCCGAATTATTTAAAAGTACAACATAGGGGACGTGTGAAGTTCCTAAAGTTAATCCGAAAATTAAAGTGAATTTTAAGACTGGTTATGATAAGCATTTAATTGAAGTAGATGGTTTTAAAGCAAAACCGACTATAGGTATAAAAGGTGGACACAACCTTGAAAACTTTGAATAGTACATTTTAGACAACTTCGGTGATCCGATAAAGAATATTAATCAAGGTGTAACGAAAACGCCATATCCGGATATTCTAGGTATTTATGAAGTTAAATACAAGCTCCCTGTTTATGACGGAATGAGCACGGCTAACGGTGGAAAAAGGAATATCAGAATGTTCCAATTCCTGTTAAGGTTAGGCTTAGTCAAACGGCTGATTTATTCGGATTGAGGTCCCTCCAAGTTGATACTGAAAAGCTTGGAAATCTAATCAGCAAGTTCGAAAGGAAAGTCGATGAAGTTCCTAAGGGTACGGGTAATCCTGTTCATAGATCTGAAATTGACGAAGTAATTAAAAATAATTACGATAAAGACGGAAATTTGATTAATAGATCAATTGTGCCTAAGGGATATGATAGTGTTGAAGATTTCTTAAAACAAGTAGATGATACTACTATCAAAGAATTTGGGTATGATAGTGTTGAAGAGTTTAAAGAAGTCGTGGGACTAACAGAAACATATTTGAATACTAAAACGAAAAATAATATATTAAATAAGCCTTTAGCAGGAGGAACACATGTGAAAAAAGGAGTAGATTTTGATATTTTAGGATTCCCAATATTTAAAGGGGACGATGTTAAATTTACAATGAGACTAGATAAGAATTTACATATTAGTCCAGATGAGCCACAGTTTAAGGAATGTACAAGGAAATTAAAAGAAGCGATTGATTCAGGCAAGATTCCAAAAGAATTGTTTTCTCCAGATCAATTAGCTCAAATAAATGCTGGTAAGGCAAGAATAAAAGGATTAACTTGGCATCACCATCAAGTCCCTGGCAAGATGCAATTAGTTATTTCAAAAGTACATAAAGTAAATCACTTAGGTGGAAATAAATTATGGGGAGATGGAATTAGATGAGAAAAGTAGAGTGGCAATTTGCTGATGCAACTGTAAGTGAAGATTTTGTAGGGGAAATTGGTAATGAAATAGGTGTTAAATTTCCAAACGATTATATAAAATGTGTAGCTGTGAATAATGGTGCTAATGTGGAACCAGAAATATTTAATGTGAATAATCATGAGAGAGTTTTTGGGACTTTATTATCTTTTGATGAAAATAGTGACGAATATATAGTTGAAGTATATAATGACTTTAGTGATACATTACCTAAAGAATTAATTCCATTTGCATTTGACCCAGCAGGAAATTTAATTTGCTTTGATTATAAAAATCATGAAGAAAATCCAATTGTTGTTTTTTGGGAACATGAAGATGCATGGGAAAAGGAAGCGCTGATGGAAAGTGAAGGGATTACGGCAGAAGAAGCAGAGAAAATCGCAAGAGAAAATGTATTTTACATTGCAGATACATTTACTGATTTTTTAAGTAAATTACACGATTAAAAAATATAATGATGAATGAAAAATAAATTTTATGTGAAGTGGATAGAAAAAATAATAGGGTGTTTGAAAATAGATACTCCATGATGGTTGTACCATCATAGAGTATTATGTGCAATGATAGAATAGAAAACAAAGTACGAGCTTAGGCGAGATAACATTTTACCGGGCGATAAATATAAACACATGGAATGTATATTAAACTAACGAACTCGTACAAACTCGTAAGTTTTAATATAGTATTTGTCATGATGTACAAAAGGTGTCATACTGTTACTACAAAACTTACAAATTTACGCTACTTAAAAATATATGAACTTAAAGCACTTGATTGTCAACTAAAGGCAACAAGTGCTTTTTTGCGTTTTAGGATAGAAATAGGTAGACACATTATAATTTTATAAGTGCACGAAGTATTAAATTTTTATAGATTGTAATGGCTTTGTACAGTGTATAACGAGAGTAGAAGAAAAAATAAAGGGTTGTATTATTTTTTGAAGTCATCGTAAAGTACGTTTTAACGGATTTACGTTACGAACACGTTATCCGCAAAAAAACGGATAAACGTTACAGGGACTCAAATTACTGTAACGGGAGGGGATTTATGATGGGAGAGAAAGTAGTTGGTTACGTACGAGTTTCAACGGAAGGACAAGTACGTGATGGGTATAGTTTAGCGTATCAAGTAGAAAAGATTGAACGTTACTGTAACGAAAATAAGTTAGAACTACTTCATGTGTATGAAGATAGAGGATTAAGCGGAGCGACTGTTGATGAAGATGGATTAACAGTTGAACGTGATGGATTACAAGAGCTATTGTCCGATATGGCGTATAAACAAGTAAGCTATGTTGTTGTGTTGAATACATCACGATTGTGGCGCTCTGATATGGCGAAAGTATTGATACAACGAGAACTAAAGAAACACGAAGTAGATGTGAAGGCAATTGAACAATCAAGTTATAGTATTTACACACATGAGCCAAATGACTTTTTGGTGAATGGCATGTTAGAGCTATTAGACCAATACCAACGACTTGAAATTGCATTGAAGCTAAGTAGAGGTAGAAAGAAGAAGGCTGAACAAGGTGGATATGCAGGTGGTGGTGTATTGTTTGGCTACAAGGCAACAAAAGGACAAAAGGTGTTAGAAGTAGATGGTGAGAAAGCAGTAGTTGTACGTAGACTATTTGAATTACGACATTTTTTTAAACATTGGTCACTTACGCAATTGGCAGAACAATTGAATGTGGAAGGCTACTGCACAGCGAAAGGTAAACAATTTACGAAAGTACAAGTGAAACGCATGTTAGATAGAGAGAATTTTTATCGTGGCATGTATAAATACGGGGAAATACAAACAAATGGAAAACATGCAGCAATTATTTTGTAAATTCACTTAAAAAATTAGCTCATTTTACTATACATACTACTAGAGTTATGAAAAATGGATAGGCTTGCGTACCTATGCGCATCGGAAGATGAACGCTCGAACTAAGGTTGCCGACATTTTTATATGACTAAATAATTGAATAGAGGGATGAGTTATGCATAATAGGCAGAACTATTTGTATGTAGGAGTAGATTTACATAAGCATCATCATACGGCTGTTATGATTAATTGTTGGCAAGAGAAATTAGGAGAAATACAATTTGAGAATAAACCATCTGCATTTTCGAAGTTTTTATTAGAAGTAGAGACATATGTGAGTGATGGTTTATCAGTTGTATTTGGTTTAGAAGATGTTGGTGGTTACGGAAGAGCATTAGCGAAATATTTAGTAGATCACGAACAGGTAGTAAAAGAAGTAAATCCAGCTTTATCATTTTTAGAACGAAAAAGCCAAGTGATGATACACAAAAATGATAGTTGGGATGCGGAATGTGTGGCACGCATATTGGTAAACAAATTTAATCAATTACCAGATGCAAAGCCAAACGATTTATTATGGTCAATACAACAACTGGTTTCAAGAAGGAATGCATTAGTAAAAGCACAAAGTGCATTAAAGAACCAATTACATATTCAATTAAACCATCATTATCCAAGTTATAAAAAGTTTTTCTCAGAATTAGATGGGAAAACAGCATTAGCGTTTTGGCAGCAATATCCGTCACCCTCTTGTTTAGAGGGGGCAAATATAAAACAATTAACAGCTTTTTTATTAGATGTTAGCAACAATACATGTTCGGTAAAGAAAGCAAGCGACATATTAAAACTTGTAAAAGAAGATGGACAAACAATGAAAGAGTATCAAGAAATGCGAAACTTTTTAGTAAGAAGTATTGTACGGGAGATTGAGTTTAAAAAGAAGGAAATGAAATACATCGAAAGAGAATTAAAACAGCTAGTAAATCTACTAGATTATCAATTAGAGACGATGCCGGGAATAGAACTTGTGACTGCATCAGCATTAATTGCAGAAATTGGAGATGTAAGACGATTTCCAAATGCCAACAAATTAGCACGATTTGCGGGGATTGCGCCTGTTTACTTTGGTTCTGGTGGGAAAGGTAAGACACACAAAAGCAAACAAGGAAACAGGGCGCTACACGCTTTATTTTATAATTTAGCAGTACAGCAAGTGCAAGTAGCGAAAGGAAGTAAGTTACCTAGAAACCCAGTGTTTCATGCATACTATCAAAAGAAACTTAAAGAGGGAAAAACAAAAGGACAAGCATTGGTATGTATTATGAGAAGGCTTGTAAACATTGTATATGGCATGATGAAATATAAAACGGCATATGAATTGCCGATAGTAGAAGAAAAAGAAGTAGTTTAATAAGGTTTACATGGTTTGCTTTTTTATTGTGAGGGTTTAAGATTACAACATAGGGTACGGGTAAAGGCAGTACTGTAAGTGAAGTTAAAACATTTGTGGACAAAGGGGAACAGTTTACAAATGGAAGAAAAAATAGATTAAAGCCTGAAATTAGGTATAAAACAGGAGAGTATGATTACTTTTACGAAACAGATAATCTTGGAAGAATTGAAAAATTTGAAACAGATAAGTTGCAACTAACTGAGAGAGAGAAGAGATTATCACATAGTAAAAATACACTAGGAAAAGTAAAAGGACAAGATCATGCAGGACATTTGGCAGGTGATAGGTTTGGAGGGTCACCTAAAATTGACAATTTAGTTTCGCAATTATCTGATGTTAATTTGAAGAAATATAAAAAAGTTGAAGATAAATGGGCTGCAGCTTTAAAAGAAAAACCACCAAAAGAAGTAACAGTTAAGGTTGATATAATATACTCTGGGAATGATATGCGTCCAGACAAATTTATAGTTAATTACACTATAGATGGTAAGCCAGGTAATGCAAAATTTAAAAATTTATAAAAGGAGTGTAATGTAGTATGAAAGAATTCGAAGATAGATTTAGTGAATTGCAAGCTGATATGATATCCATATGTATGGAATATGTTGAAAATAGAGCCGATAAAGTATATGTTTACGCTTCATGTGAAGAAGATATGATTTCTAGTAGTTTCTTTTATTTAATTAACAATAAGTATGTAGAGTGTCACAAGGTTAATGATGCATTGGAAAATGGAGAAGAAAGATATGATGTGTCTCCAGAACGAATGTTTCAGGTTCTACAAATTATAAGTGAAGATATCGAAGAGATTGAAATATTATGCAAAGAATACGAAAAAGATATGCCAACTGAGATGAAATTAATATACGCTGCTCAGAGTGGTAAGTTTAAAGCTGAATATAAGTATGATTTAATACATACAAATGAGGATATAAAAACGGCTGATGATTTTGCTGATGAGTGGTTTGAGGAAGTAAAAAATAATAACCTCTAAAAAAATTATAGTAATAGATATATCTAAATTGAATTAATAACTCATGAAAGTTGTAGCATCAATTTGTAGAATAGCATTTGGGTAGTATTTAGTGACTTATAAATACAGTATTTGTATACAGGAGTGACAAAGTATTGCTGTAATTAATTTAAAACATGTTATGAAGTGTACAGAAAAATAATAGGCTGTTAAAAAGTATATACTTCATGATGGTTGTACCATCATAGAGTATTATGTGCAATGATAGAATAGAAAACAAAGTACGAGCTTAGGCGAGATGACATTTTACTGTGCGACGAATATAAAGACATGGAATGGACATAAAACTAACGAACTCGTACAAACTCGTAAGTTTTAACGTAGTAGTTGTCATGACGTATAAAAGGTGTCATACTGTTACTACAAAACTTACAAATTTAATGCTACTTAAAAACATAGGAACGTAAAGCACTTGATTGTCAACTAAAGGCAACGAGTGCTTTTTTATAATTACAGGGGAATAGTTTACCATTGTACCCAAGCCAAGGTGCAACAGTAGAACTTTGGGAAAGAAAACTAAGACAATTGGAAATACAAAATAAGTAAATATCAGTAAGGTGGTAAGGGGTAATGGAAAATAAAGATATTAGTTTGCTTGAAGAATTACTTTATAATACAAATAAAGAGGATACAATTAGCCGAATAAAGAATATAGATAATCCAATACTCCTTCATTGTTTTGCAGCAAATTATAATTGGAATAGTGGATTTGATATACCAAATGCAATTCTTGAAAACAAAGATTGTGACTTAGGAACGGGATTACTAATGTTTCATTATGCAGACGGATATCGATTATTAGAAAGTCCGGAGGCAGTTTCGAATTCTCCATTACAAGAATGGAAGGTTTTTATATTAAAACTTCAAAATAAAATTATGAATTTGGAGTTTAAAACACAAAATATATCATTTAGCCCTGAATTAACAAAAATTCAAATATTCAAGTTGAAAAAAAGGAACCCAAGTATTTCAGATATTCTTATTAATGAGTCACCAGGAAATATAATTGATATTCCTAAAATATAAATAAACATTAAAAACTCATTACAGTAAATAAATGAGTTTAGTTATAGTGATTTTATAAAGCCTACTATACTAAATTATATTTTATGTACGAATATGATAAAGTTCGTGGTGCTAAATTTAAATACGCATAAGTATATATGAATAAAAAATAAAGTATATGTGAAGTAGATAGAAAAAATAAAAGGTTTTTTGAAAGTATGTACTCCATGATGGTTGTACCATCATGGAGTACTGTGTGCAATGATAGAACAGAAAACGAAGTACGAGCTTAGGCGAAATGACATTTTACATGGCGGTGAATATAAACACATGGAATGGGCATGAAACTAACGAACTCGTAAAAACTTACAAAATTAACGATACTTAAAAACATATGAACCTAAAGCACTTGATTGTCAATTAAAGGAAACGAGTGCTTTTTTGCGTTTTAGCATAGAAAATTAATAGAGAACTATAATTTTAGTATGTAAACATTTTTTCTGTTTTTTTACATAGTGTATACAACTAACGAGGAGATAAATATTCACTATTACTTTCATTCCTGTTATAAAAAATTCTACAATAGAAGACAGAACGTATATTTGGTATAATCAAAACATACTATATGAAATGATGTACATAAGTTTGAAATTCATGTAATAAGGTAAGTACTACATAACAATAACTAATATTTAAAGTTCTCGTACCTATAGGATTCAGTTCATGTTATACAAATCTGTTGTTAGAAAGGAAAAGATGTAATGAATCAAATTTCATTTGAAGATTTATTTGAAGAAGAAAAAGAAAAAGTGGAGGTAGCTGAGATCCCAGCACCTTTATCGCCCTTGCAAAAAGATATTTTGGGATTATTTAATTCTGAAGAAATAAGTGCACTTGAGCTATGCGAACAATTAATACGATCTGGTAAAATATCAGATGAGAGATTTACAACGAATAAGCCTAAAGCCTTTGGACAAGTATGCTTAATATTAGAAGGGTTTGTTACAGAAGGAAAGCTTACTTTTATCAAAAATGATGAGAAAAGAGATAGGGTTTATAAATTGAATGAAGAAATTTTTAACATATAATTTGTCCAGAATTAAATGAATGTTTTCTACGGAGCTAGTTCAGTAACCAAAGTAAAAAGGGGTATCAATCAAGAAAGATTGATACCCCTTTTTGTTTTTTTACATCTTACATATTTACGTTTGAAACCGAGTCTTTCTCTATCAAGTTCTAAATGCATATTTTCGTAAGCATTTAGAAAATTGCTTTTTTCTTGTTACGTTTTACTTCAACTATACCAACTTCTTTTGCAGTCTCGACTGCCTTTTCATGTAGTGGCGCATATGAAATCCGCACAGTGTTTAGAAGATTATTCATAGCGGATTTTGTTCGTTCTGGAGAATCCTGAATCGTATTTTTCACAGTTTTATAGTTTTGTAAAAAAGTATATTAAAAAATGCACTAATAAATTATTCTCCTTTTATTTAGGCTGTTTTCGTATAGGTTGTTGCTCTCTATCAACGAGTAAAAAAAGGGATATTCCACATACAACACGTTAATAACTTTCATCGCCGCTTGAAAAGATGGATGGAACGATTTCAAGGCGTTTGTACGTATTATTTGGATAGTCACCTCTACTGATATCGTTGGCTTGAGTTATATAAAAACTTAGCATTTGAAAATTGGATAGAGCAAATACTTATTTCAGCTTGCCAAAAATCTAAATATTTCACAGTTGAAGCATTAAGAAAAGATAAAAAGCATCATTAATCAGATGCTTTTTAGGTAGATTCAGTGGTTTATTGTTATTTAACTAATGGAGTAGTTTAGTTGAATAAGAAAAAAAGAGTAATGCGTATTTGACTTAAAATGCGATATAAAAATGAACTGTACGAGGATGACAATTCATTTAATAGGTAGGTATTATTTCACATTCTTTAGAGGGAAAATTACCTTGTTATAAAAAAATCTTTCCCATTTAGCTAACAAACCGTTCCCATTTTCACCACGTTGAATTTCAATTTCGTGTTTTTTATGAAATTCTGCTATTCGTTTATTATGCTCTTTGTGCAATTGATGGAGAGCTACTTGTTTCATTATTATCCCTCCTTTCGATTAACCATAATTATATATCCTGGGTTGATTATAGCAAAGTATTCTACACGTTTTGTAGATTAAATCTGCCTTTTAGTTTTAGCAGTAACAATCTTTGAGAAAACAGCCTTTATTTATGATGATCGCCGTAAGGTCATTGCCCAAAATAAAAGAGCACAAGCACTAACGGATGCACCTAATATACAAACTCCGTTCCATCCGTAGCTTGCATAAATGTTTGTGGAAAGAATTGCACCTGTTGCACTGCCGATAGAATAAAAAATCATGTAACTGGCAGTGAGGCGACTTCTCGCTTCTGGACGCACTGTGAAAAGTATACTTTGATTGGTGACATGTACAGCTTGCACAGCTAAATCTAAAAGGATAACACCGATAACTAGTAGGAATAGAGAATGGTTCATTAATTTAATGAGGAGCCATGAAAGTAATAATAAGGATAAGGCTATGCCAGTAGTTCTCTCTCCGAATCCGCGATCAGCAAGTTGTCCGGCTTTAGTGGCAGCTAATGCACCAGCAACTCCAGCAAGGCCAAATGCTCCGATAGCTGTATGTGATAGATTATATGGTGCAACACTTAGAGGTAAAACTAATGAAGTCCATAAAATACTGAATGAAGTAAAAATAAGCAATGCTAATATTCCGCGAATACGTAAGATCCTTTCTTCTACAAATAATAAGAGAACAGAACGTAATAATTTACGATAGGTCATAGCTGTTTTTTTATGTTCAAGACTAGGTAAATTACGATATAACAAACCAATTACGAAGAGCATAAGTACAGCAGAGGTGAGATAAACGGAACGCCATCCCGCTAGATCTGTTAATGTTCCGGCAAATGTACGTGCAAGTAGAATTCCTATTACGACACCACTCGTGACGAAACCTACTATTCGCCCACGGTCTTTTGGGTTAGCTAAAATGGATGCGTATGCGACGAGTGTCTGCGTAACAGTCGCAAGAATTCCGACTAAGGCCATACCTATAAAAAGTACGGTACTGGAAGGAGCGACTCCGACCACAATTAAAGCGAAAACGGATAAAAGCATTTGAACAATGATAAGTCTTTTTTGGTTTAACAAATCACCAAGTGGAACTAATAAAAGTAATCCAAGTGCATAACAAACTTGAGTAATCGTAATAACGACACCAATAGTTGAATGGTTGATCTTAAACGCATTTGATAAAGAATCAAGTAGAGGATGAGCGAAGTATATATTCGCCACAGCCATCCCGCAAGCTATTGAAAATAATAGAGTTATATAGCGGGGCATGATTGTATTGATAGGTGATTGGAACTGATCATTATTCTGTGTAAGGGCAGCTGTCATTTTTTCTTTAGTATCCATAATATCATCTCCTTTTGTTGTTAAAATAATGTACCGAACGGTATGTTATTTCGTAAGTCAAATATAATCAGGGATAAGTTACTATGTCAAGTGAATTGTGAATTAAATTCAGTTTCTTTTGACATATCATTTATAATTTAATACGATATATAATATACTGATTAGTACATAAAAACGTGATTTATAATTTAGAAAACAGGTGAAAAAAGAGGAGGGGTTAAATGGCTCGACTACGTGAATTTGATAAAGAAAAAGCTTTGGATGCTGCTATGCAACTTTTTTGGGAGAAAGGATACGCTGCTACTTCATTAAGTGATCTAACTGCTAAAATGGAAATACAAAGACCGAGTTTATATGCAGCATTTGGTGATAAAGAAGGGCTATTTGAAGCTGCATTACGGAGATACACGAATTTACACGCAGCTAGCATTCGAACAAAACTTCAAAAAGAACAATCTGTAAAAGAGGCCATTCGTATATTTTTTGAAAATATGGTGGAAGAGGAATATAAAAAAGAATCAAATAAAGGCTGTTTTTGTATTAACACAATGGTTGAGATTGCCCCTCATAATGAAAAATTTGAAGTGCTGACTAGAGAACATCAAATGTATCTTTCAGTTATATTTCAAGAATTAATTACTAAAGGAATTCAGTCTGGAGAACTGCAAAGTGATGTGAATGCTAAAGCATTGGCACAAACGCTAGTCACTTCATTAATTGGATTAACGGTGTTAATGAAATCTCGCCCAGAACGTTCAGTTGTAGATAATTCGGTATGTATCATATTATCGTTACTAAAATAAATGTAACAGAATTGTATTTCAATCAACTATGTCGATTATAGACACTTTTATTTATAAGCTTTTAACTTTAAGCACTGAATTGTCTACGAAGGCAACAAGTGCTTTTTATTTTCGTGTAAATATGAGCAGGTGAATCATAATGGTTGTCTGCAATATATGAAGATTGTTGGAGACATTTGTAATTAGGCATCGGATAAGAGAGGAATGAAAACACTATATAAGCCCCTTCAAAGCCCCTTCCAAGCCCTTCATAAGCACCTACCAAGTAATAAATCACTAAGAAAAGAAAAAACAAAACAAAAACAACTACAAGAACAAAAAAGCGCGAAAAAATAAAACCGGCGTTGTAGTAGTTAAAAAAATTTGGAATTCAAATGCAAAAAACAAAGCCCTCATTCCTATATGTATATTGAAGGATTGAATTCTGCCTTTTTATGAATAAAAGGAGGAGGTAAATATATGGCGGTGTACCGTAATGTGCAGGTGAACTTTTGGCAAGATGAATTCATATTAGATTTAACGCCAGAGGAGCGTTATTTTTACATATATTTGTTAACTGGTACGAAAACGAAGCAATGTGGAATTTACGTATTACCGAAGCGTGTGGCAGAACTGGAAACAGGCTACAGTATGGAAACTGTTGAGAAGCTGTTAAATAGATTTGTTGAATACGGAAAGATTTTATACGATGCGGAAACGAAAGAGTTATACATACTAAATTGGCTACACTATAACCCTATTTTAAATACAAATGTAGAGAAGTGTGTGTTACGTGAGTTAAAGACTGTAAAAAATAAAGAGTTCATACATATATTTTTACGTAAATGTCTTGAAGAAGAATGCAAGATTCCATTATTACTTCAGTATTTTGGTATGCCAGAAGAAGAGATTGATAGTAATTCACAACAAGTAATTATTCAAGAGAAGGAAGAGGTAGAAAGAGTAGAGGATGCCACTCCGCATAGTGAAGTTTATAAATTTTACGAACAAAACATTAGTAGTCTATCTCCATATATCGCGAAGGAATTAAAGGAATGGATGCAAAGAGTTTCAGGAGATAAAGTACTAGAGGCACTTAAAATTGCGTTTGAAAATAATAAGGGGACACTTGCTTATGTAAAGGGGATTTTGAGGAATTGGTGTAAGAAAGGACGAGTAAGCTTCAATAAAGGAAAGGAAATAGTGCGTAAGAGAGAAGTATTCAGTTTGTATGATCCATAGCATGAACAAGTAATGATTTCTTCTTTTCTAAAAGGTTCTTTCACAATAGAAGCGAATAGATTGAGAGAGGAGGGATTGTATGGAAGTCGTCATAAAAAAGAAACGAAATAGGGGGAAAAGAATTTTTATTTGGTCTAGTAGTATCGTTCTTTTTTTGTTTATTTGCGCTATGATTTTTTTGAACATATATACGCTTAGTTCTGTGCCAAACATAGATGGAACGATAAAACTTGAGGATTTACAACATGCTGTTGCGGTGAAACGAGATAGTAAAGGTGTACCACATATTAAAGCGGAAAATGCGCATGATTTATATTTCTCACAAGGGTATGTACAAGCGCAAGATCGTTTGTTTCAAATGGATTTAAGTAGAAGACAAGCTTCTGGTATGTTAAGTGAAGTTGTAGGGGAAGCAGCTGTTGATCGAGATAAATTGTTTCGAACGCTCGGTTTACGGCGAGCGGCAGAAGCATCTGTTAGTCAATATGATGGGGAAGCGAAATATGCCCTGCAGTCATTTGCTGATGGGGTGAATACTTTTATACGTGAGGCAAAAGAGGAAAAGAAATTGCCGGTTGAGTTTACTCTATTAGGTTATGAACCTGCTGAATGGTCAATCGTGGATTCTTTAACGATTGGAAAGTATATGGCGTTTGATTTAGGAGGACATTGGCACGGACAGGCATTTCGATATTGGGCGCTGAAAAATTTACCGAAAGAGCAAGCAAATGAGCTATTTCCTACATATCCGAAAGATGCGCCTAGATTGCTAGCTGAATTGAAAAATACAAATGTGGATGTAGCACAAAGTTTTTCAAAGACAGTTATTCCACCAGAGTTTAACGGTAGTAATAACTGGGTTGTGAGTGGTGAAAAGAGTGTATCTGGTAAGCCGATTTTAGCGGATGATCCTCATTTATCTCTTGCGACACCTTCTATTTGGTATCAATCGCAACTTGAAATGAAAGATTTACATGTGAGTGGCGTTATTTTCGCAGGAGTACCAGGCGTTATATTAGGACACAATGACAAAATAGCATGGGGCGTTACGAATACAGGTCCTGATGTGCAAGATTTATATATTGAGAAGCGAAATCCTAATAATGAAAATGAATTTTTGTATAACGATAAATGGGAAAAGGCTACGGTTGTTGATGAATCTATTAAAGTAAAAGGCGGGAAAACAATTCCGTATAACGTTACGGTTACGAGGCATGGTCCAGTTATTTCAGAGTTTGCGGATAAAGGAAAAGAGAAAACAAAAACAGTATTCGCTTTGAAATGGACTGCTTTGGAGCCTTCTGCTGAATTAAAGGCTGTATTAAATATGAATAAGGCGAAAGATTGGAATGAGTTTGAAACGGCTCTTCAAGATTTTCATACACCGACTCAAAACTTTGTGTTTGCATCAAACGATGGCACAATTGCTTATAAAGCGAATGGAAATATACCAGTGCGTAAAAAAGGTGATGGTAGTTTGCCTGTGCCAGGGTGGACAGACGAATATGAATGGGAAGGGTATATTCCGTTTGATCAGCTACCGAAAGTAATAAATCCAAAACAAGGGTTTATTTCAACTGCAAATAATAAAATCGTTGATGATAATTATCCGTACCATATTAGTAATACGTGGGCGCAGCCATATAGGCAAATGCGTATTCAAGAGTTTTTACAAGAGAAGGAAAAGTATACGGTGAAAGATTTAGAAGATTTACAGATGGATCAAAAAAATTTATATGGGAAAGAGTTTACTCCTATATTGTTAAAAGAGTTAAATAAAGCATCTTTAAATGAAGTAGAGAAAGAAGGCGTAAAACAATTAACAAAGTGGAATTTTTACGATAGTAAAGATGAAGCGGCACCATTAATATTCCATTTGTTAATGAAAGAGATTTCGAATACGCTATTTTCAAAAGAAATACCGAAAGATGTGATGGAGTTATTTGAAGGGAAGTCACAAGTAGTTGATGAATTGATTCGAAAAGAAGTAGCAGGAGAAAATAGCGCTTGGTTTACGAAGTACGGAGGCTTCACAGAAGTTGTACATACATCGTACGAGAATGTAATGAAGAAATTACAGAAGGAATATGGACCGAATGTTGCGGAGTGGAAGTGGGGCGATTACCATCAACTTGCTTTTACACATCCAATTTCGAGATCATCTAGTATATTAGCATTACTCGCATTTAATCGTGAGAAACCAGTTCCAATAGGCGGAAGTCAAGTTACCGTTCAAGCAGCGAGTTACGGAGATAACGGTATTGTAAATCATGGGGCATCTTGGAGATTTGTTATTGATACGAAAGATATGTCAAACGGTTATCATATCGTAGGGCCAGGACAGTCAGGACATTTTAGAAGCGATTGGTATCATGATCAAATAGATGATTGGGTAAACGGAACGTATCATACGACTACATTGAATATGGATGGAATAGAAGGGAAGGTGTTAACTTTAGAGCCGAAGTGATAATATTTCCACTGATGAAAACTGTTAAATTAGAACATAACCAAGTTCTTAAATAATTTTAAAAGCCTACTATCAGTTAAATTGATAGTAGGCTATTGTATTTTAGAGAATAAGATTCAATGATTTTATTATGACAAAACAGTAAGTGTTTTAACATTTACTTATACGATAACGGACCTTATTTACTCTGTTACAAAAGAAACCACACAAAGCGTTCTGTTTTTTTGTTACTCATTGGTATATACCGCAAAACATTTTGTTATTCAATAATTCCAATTTCTAGAGCCTTTTGAACAGCTTCTTCTTTGTTACGGACTCCTAGCTTTGTATAAGCTGTGGAAGCATAATTTCTGACCGTACCATTCGATAAATATAACCTTGATGCTATGGTAGTGTATCGAAGTCCTTTTGCTACTAGCTGCAATATTTCTATCTCTCTAGCTGTTAGCTCATAAGCAGTTGCTTTTGATTGTGGTGTCTCGATTTGCTCATCAAACTTCTCAAATATTTTGTGAGACATTCCCTGATCAATCAGTGTCCCACCTTTGTGAATAAGTCGGATCGTATTAGCTAGCTCCAATGTTTCAATAGATTTGAGTAAAAAACCATCCGCACCGTTGCGAAGTGATTCCAACGCCTGTTCGGTATCCTGAAAAGTTGTAAAAATCAATACGCGGATATGTGGCCATTGTTGCTTAATCTTTTTGGTTGCTTCGACTCCATCCATGTGCTGCATATCTAAATCCATAAGTATAACGTGGGGTTGAAGGCGCCCACACAAATCGATGGCTTGATTGCCATCCTCAGCCAAACCGACTACATTTAAATCTTCATATCTATCGAGTAGTGTCCTCAAACTTTCCCGAACAAATGGCTGGTCGTCTACAATTAACAAACGAATAAGTCCATCTTTTATTTCAGTTTGTCGCGGTATGGTACATGTAACAAGCATTCCTTCCTCTGGCTTTGTATATACAGACAATTGACCTTGCAAATTCATTGCCCGTTCTTTCATCGCATTCATACCGAAGCCTTCCTGCCATTCTACATTTCCTTTTCCGTTATCTTGAACTTCTAACCTCGTATATTGTTGTTCAAACTGCAATGAAACTATAATTTCAGTCCCCTGACCATGACGTACTGCATTTGTAAGAGATTCTTGTAAGCAACGAACGAACGCTATCTTCGCTTGCCGAGACAATTGATATTCCTCTCCGTATGCCCGAAAACTTACAGTAACCTGAGCGTGCTCCTGAAATTCGGCTCCAAGATTTTGTAGAGATTGAATTAAGGAGGGCGATTGACACGGAGACTCCATTTGATGTAGGTAACCTCTCACGTCCTCGATGCTTTTACGTCCCATTTCAAGCAGAGAATCTAGCCTCTGTATACCCATTTCAGTAGCAAGTTCGGTGCGCAACGTTTCCATCCCCATAATAATAGAAGTATAAGCGTGACCAACTGTATCATGAAGCTCACACGACAGTCTGTTTCGTTCCTCTGCCAGTGTTATGCGTTCAATCTGAGACATATATTGCTCAAGTACTGCGTTTTGTTTACGAATTGCTTCATTTTGCTTATGATTGACGATTAATAAATGAAAGGCGAATCCCATTACATAAGCGAATCCATAATAGGTGACCATAACCCAATAGCTATTACTTGGCGCAACCGCATAGAAAATTCCAGTTGTTATAAAAACTGTTGTTGGAGCTGTCCAATAATAGGACAAATGCTTACTATTTGCTGCGATAAGAAATACCGATATAAGAAAGATATTATAAGCTTCTGGAAATAAAGAGGTTAAGAATATACATAGTCCACCATATAGCAATATTTCTGTGAATAAGTAATATTTATAATTGAATAGTAAGGCTACCCATGGAATAGAGAAGGCAATAATTTCCCAAATAATAATAATCCAAAGTGGTAATGTTAAACCATCCTGGAAATTTAATGTTGCTAGGAGGGTAGACACACTAACAAGTAGACGGATTCCTAACATAATCCAATCATACCAAAACCAATATTTAACCATATCAAACAATTTATTTACCCCCTAAGTAGCCTTCTTTCTCATTTCCTATATTATAGAATAATCCTTCTTACATTGTTATATTTTTAAGTTTAAACTGCCTACTATTCGTAGACTACAAACTTCTATCGATTTAGTTGCTGAATCATGCTGCGTGTATAACCTCCAAATTTTTTCGTTAAACCATCTACTATTTTAATACTTATGGCGGTAAACACTATACCGATAGACATTACAAGGAGTGACTTGGGAAAAGTATCTATCTGTATGAAAATAATATTCATATCGATGTATCGATACAATAGTGGTGCTAACAGGAACATAAGTGGCATTACATAAAAAATGATTGCACTAATGAGACTGAAAATGCCAATCACAAATTTCTGCATTAACCAAAAGACAGCAGACCAGGTGTGGCGATCCGTAAGTCCTAATTTTACTTGCGCCCAGTCCGATGTATCCGTCGTTACACTTCTATCGTAAGATTCTGTCGAAATATCAGTATAAATTTTCGTTTGTATGCGCTCGAATTGGATAAAGGGTGTGGTAGTTTGTAGTACGCGTATAACTAATGGAATCCCAACTACCGTAAATGAAAGGGTGAAACTGAATAGCAGAGCTATTAGATAAAAACAAAAATAAAACAAACCTGTAATGAAAGTTAGTAATAAAAAATAACCATTCTGGATGAATCTTGATTTCATAAAGCTCATCGCTCCTATCTATGTAATAAACGAATTATATTGCTTTTTTTGTCATTCTCACTAGTGTAAAAGTGTCATATGACATCTCTAAATGATGCTAAAAAGGGGAGAGTAACCTACTTCTGGTTAAAAAAGATGCTTATATTAATCTCCATAAAACAATCCCGTTCTTGCAGATGCAAGAACGGGATTGTTTTGTACTTTTATTTAATATGAGATGGACTTGTTTTTCGAATGTGAAAAATAATATCAAATTGCTCAAGCAATGATTTATCAAAGTATGCCGATTCATTTGGGAATAATTGTCCCCCTATACTTAGTAATGGTCTTTTTGTTTTAACCCATTTCTCTGCTTGTCCTTTAAGGTGACGGTTATCCAATAAAAACATGTTATATGGTACTTTTCCGAGGGTATAGTTAAAACTATTTACATTTTGTGGAATCGCACCCGTTGTAATCTTACCTCCAGTAGAAGGATCATATTCGCTGTATAAGGTGAAATTCCCCTCCGTAGTTGTACTACCAATTGTGACATAATTAGTGTCTAAACGTTCCTTCAAAAATTGCCCCGCAACATAAGGGTATAATTTCTCATCGATAATTCCTTTAGCTATATGAATATTGTGTCCCCATACCATCGTTTTACCACCCAATGTCTCTTGTGCCCACATTGCATGATCGGCCAAGTATTGCTCATGTAGCTTTAACATACTTGGATAGTCGTTAGGAATTAGCATTGTGGTAAATTTCTCTATTGCACTTGCCGTTGCTTTCGCCCAGATGTACTCGGGTGAAACTATTTCTGTGTTGGTTTGTTTATTCTCATCTTTTAGTAATCGAGCTACTCTCTCAGCGTTTGCTTTGAACTTTTCTTTTATTTCAGGAGCAAGGTCCATATATTCCTGTGTACTTCCATTAAAAGCCGACAATTCTTTATAATTTTCTTCTACTTCTGCCAGCAAATCTGGTCGATGCAGCCTTACATAATCAATTACTTTATTAAAGCAACCTTGGTCCAATTCCTTTAAGTCGAGCCCAATAAATTGGATCTTTTTTTTATTGGATGGATCGGCATTATAATCTTTCATCCACTCAATCATGGCTATAATTTCATCAGTAGGATATAACAAGTTTAAAAATTCCCTAGGGTTTCCTTTTCCTGTTTGGATATATTCATTTAGCTTTAAGCCGTTTCCCCAATCTTCTTCCATTGTGAAATTTGTAAAACCCATCTCAGTAACTAAATATTTCACAAGTCGAAACTTCATAGTGAAAATTTCAGAGCTTCCATGAGTATTCTCTCCTAATCCTACATATTGTGCACTCCCAATCATTTTCTTAAGTGGTTTTAAATCCTCAAATGATTTTGACGGTTCTATCGTTTTTAATGGGTAAGCCTGTGATTGTATTGATTTAACTATATTTTTTTGGATTGATTGACCTGGATTTTCGACTGCTACTGTTTGAGCGTTTCCTACTTCTCCACATCCTGTGACTAATAAAGCTGTACTAACCATTGCAATTATTCTTTTCTTATTCATTTTTTTCCACCTCAATTGAATTGTTTTAAAAGCGAGATTGATTCATGTACTTGCACGAATCAATTGCCTTAATTCAATTGTTATCTATCCCATATCATATTTTCTAGTTACATATTGTCATAAGGTTAATTGACATAGGTCATAGACTAATCATTACACTTTTGTACTATCGGCTATGACAACTTATAAATAATAATTACATTGATGAGTCGCAAGTAAGACTAGATTATAAATTTGGGAGGGATTTTAAAGATGAATTAATCTGTATGCCAAAATATTTTTATTCTAAGTTGTGTCTGTGGAAATGACAAGAAGTAAATTCGATAAACAAGTGAATTAAAGGGGAAGGGCGGATTACAATGATATTACACGCAAAATCGTTCCACAATAAAGATAAAATCCAACGTGCTAAAATAGGACTGCAACTCTTTCTGAGTATCTTAATCATTACTTCTATTATCCTAAATGTAGTAGTAATAATTACTAAAAGTATGCCGCTTATTGTGGTATATATGTTTATCCCAGCATTTTCTTCTATTTTGACTCGCATAATACTGAAAGAAGGGTTTAAAGATGTATCTTTTAGTCTCGGTAACTTAAAGATATGGAAGGGGATTGGTTTTGCTCTGCTAATACCTATGATTATTTGTGGAATTACTTATTCTATCGCCTGGTTGAGCGGAATTGCGGGGTTTCAGCATCCCGAAGGTGGTATGTTAGAACCAATCTACAATATACTTGGGCTTCAGTATCTAACGGCACCATTCAGTTTCATTTATCTAGTAGTATTGAGCGGCATTTTAGGAAGTTTGCTTAACTTAATCCCAGTTTTGGGAGAAGAAATGGGTTGGCGAGGTTATATGCTCACAAGGCTAGTCGATGCAGAGTTTTCACGGCCCATCCTTATTAGTGGATTGATTTGGGCAACGTGGCATGTTCCAATAGTTATTGCTGGTCTATATGTAGAGGGACCATCTGTCGTTCTTTCAGTACTTGGTATCTATCTTTGTATTGTACCATTCGGTTATATTATAGCTTATTTACGACTTATCACAGGTAGCATTTGGCCTTCGGTTATCATCCATGCTACTTGGAATGCCATTATTCAAGGACCTTTCGCACGTGCAAGTACAGGGTATCAAACTGAGATTTGGATTGGAGAATCTGGCTTGATAACTGCTATTATTATCTTAATTACTGCAATAATTACGTCTCGAATAGTAAATTTTACCAAATATCATAATTAGGCGGATGTTATATACAAATATAATGGAGGTGTAATCATGAATATTCAAAGATATGAAAGTAATACGAATGAAGTAAATGTAAAAGTAATACAAACAAAAAGCGAATATAGATAAAAATTTTTTGATAAATTTATGAGTATAAAAATTTATTTATACGAAAAGATAGATGTGGTTAGATTATCAGAAAAAATTCAATAACTTCAATCGTGAAAAGATAAAAAAGGAGCGGAAATACGCTCCTTTTTTATTTACCTTACTATTTTTAGGAGGTTAGTATGAATAAGGTATGGATAAAGGGTGAATAGCATTTTTATTGATGAAATTTCATTAAATATTCTTATGGAATATATGTGAAAAATTGTATAGAATAAGCAAGAATGCCAAAAAATATAGGGGGAAACTTGTGAAGAAAAGTAAGAGTTTAGTAAGTATTTTAGGAGTGTGTATCATGTTGTTTTCTTTTTGTTTCCAGGGAAATATACAGGCGGATGTAAATACTGTTCAATCTGGAAAAATAAAATCAGGAAATGTAACGGTATGGGAAGTAGGTAATGTAGCGAAAGTGTTAGCAGATGTAGAGCGCTTGAATTTAAATACGGTGAATGTACCTATTCAAGTAGATATTCCGGATGTGAATTCGGCTAATATGGTAATTAATCAGGCGCAAAAGAAACAAGCTATTATTTTAATTCAAGAATTATTAAAGCGTAATATACAAGTTATATTGGAGCCGTTTCCGTTTATTCAGCAAGGAAATATTGGAGAAACAGAGTGGAACCCTAGTAATATTAACGATTTCTTCTGGAATTGGAAAACGGTTGTTTTACAAGATATTTTTAATTCCATTACAAGTAAGTACAATATTTATGGGCTGAAAATCGCTTCTAATTTCGTGAATATGGAATATGCAGAAGGATATTGGAATGATACGATTAATTTTGTTCGCCAGCAGTATAAAGGAAATGTTTTGTATCAAATGAACTGGTGGTTAACTGCAAGCTTTGATCCTTCTTATGAGGCGAAATTTAAAGAGAAAATAAATCGCCCGTATTTAAAAAAGGTGGACATTGTAAGTATTGATAGTTGGTTTGAAGTTTCAGGAAAAAGAAATCCATCATACGAAGAAGTAAAACAAAGCTTATTTGCGACGACAGTATACAATCGGGGCCAAAATGTTGTTCAGCAACTTGAGACATTACATAAAACAACTGGAAAGCCAGTTTATTTTGGTGGATTTAATGTGCCAGCACGTGAACTTGGACTACAAAGCCCGTGGAACCCAGATGTTACGAATGTGTTTTCGAAAGATGTACAACTTAACGGGTGGCGTGCTTACCGAGATGTATTAGAAGCGAAGCCATATTTTAAAGGTTTTTCAATTTGGTTTATCGGATCTAATGATAGTAATCATTCATATCAAATACATAGTAAAGAAGCAGAGACAGTTATTAATGGCTGGTATCGAAAATAAATTTTATAAAATAGGTAAGTTTTAGAATCTATTACATATATTTTAGTGAAAGGCCTTTCACCATCTTATCACCTAGGGGGCAATCATAATGAAATTTTTGTCATACCTTACAGTAATTTTGGTGATTCTTGGCGGTTTGAATTGGTTGTTTGTGGCGTTAGATTATAATGTAGTTGAGAAATGGTTTGGTTCTATGCCGGCGCTTGTGGATACTATTTATTGGCTCTTTGGTCTTTCAGCTATTTATCAAATTTTCGATCGGTTCTTTACGAGTAAGTAGCTATTATACTTAATTACTAGAGTGTTAAGTACGATTATGTACTTAACACTTTTTTGTATGTTTATAAAAAGCAGGGTGCACATGCAAGCGATTCCATTGCGTCTTGCACCGTAATAACGGAAAACAAATTGACCGTGTATTGTATATAGGTTATAATTCAGAAAGTTTAAAAAATAATAAAAATGAGAAATAGGGAGGTTATCTGGGTGATGGAGAGAGTGTATAATTTTTCAGCAGGACCATCTATACTCCCTTTGCCAGTTTTAGAGAAAGTGCAAAAGGAGCTTGTAAATTATAACGGGACAGGCATGTCTGTTATGGAAATGAGCCATAGATCTTCTTATTTCCAAAGTATTATTGATGAAGCAAGTAGCTTACTTCGTGAATTAATGAACATTCCTGATGAGTATGAAGTTTTATTTTTACAGGGCGGTGCGTCATTACAATTTTCTATGATACCGTTAAATTTAATGAGTACGTATAAAAAAGCTGGGTACGTACTGACAGGTTCATGGTCTAAAAAGGCGCTGCAAGAAGCCGGAAAAGTAGGAGAAGTAAAAGTGATTGCTTCTTCTGAAAAAGAGAAGTTTACTACAATTCCTAAAATGGATGATTTACCAAATGATGAAGAACTAGATTATGTACATATTACAACGAACAATACAATTGAGGGGACAAAATATGTGGATATTCCACATTTAGAAAGAGTGCCGCTCGTTGCGGATATGTCCTCAAATATTTTATCAGAACAATATGATGTTACGAAGTTTGGTCTCATATATGCGGGTGCGCAAAAGAATTTAGGGCCAGCGGGTTTAACGATTGTAATTATAAAAAGAGATTTAATTGGCAGTGCAAATAGTGCTTGTCCTACGATGTTAAACTATGAAACTTACAGTAAAAATAACTCCCTATATAATACACCGCCAACCTTTAGTATTTATGTAGCAAAACTTGTACTAGAGTGGTTGAAAGAACAAGGCGGGGTATCTGCGATTGAAGAACAAAATAGAATGAAATCTTCACTTCTTTACAATTTTTTAGATGAATCTAAATTGTTTACTTCACCAGTTGATCCCACGTATCGGTCACTTATGAATATTCCGTTTACAACACCGTCAGAAGAGCTTAACAATCAGTTTTTACAAAAATCGAAAGAGCGCGGTTTCGTTACGCTAAAGGGACATCGTTCAGTCGGCGGTATGCGCGCTAGTGTTTACAATGCGATGCCAATCCAAGGTGTACAAGAATTAGTAGACTATATGAAGGAATTTGAGCTTGAAAATAGATAGGGAGATGGAGATATGTTTCGTGTTCAGACGTTAAATCAAATTGCCGAAAAGGGTTTGCAAATTTTTGATGGGAATCGCTATGAAATTGGAGACAAAGTAGGTCATCCAGATGGTATTTTACTTCGCAGCTATTCTTTACATCAAGAAGAGTTTTCAGAAGATTTAAAGGCGATTGCAAGAGCTGGTGCCGGTGTAAATAATATTCCTGTTGAGCGTTGTACGGAAAAAGGGATTGTAGTATTTAATACGCCAGGGGCTAATGCGAATGCAGTGAAGGAACTTATTATCGCAAGCCTTATTATGTCTTCCCGTAATATTATAAATGGAGTGAGCTGGACGAAAGAGTTGGATGGAGAAGAAGTACCACAGCTTGTTGAAGCAGGGAAAAAGCAATTCATTGGATCAGAAATTGCAGGGAAACGTTTAGGGGTTATCGGTCTTGGCGCAATCGGTGCTTTAGTTGCGAACGATGCGTTATCTTTAGGGATGGACGTTGTCGGATACGACCCGTATATATCAGTTGAAACAGCATGGCGTCTTTCTACGCAAGTACAAAGAGCGTTTAGCCTAGATGAAATCTTTGCAACGTGTGATTATATTACACTTCATATTCCTCTTACGAACCAAACGAAGGGGATTATTGGTGAACACGCTATAGAGACGATGAAAAAAGGAATGCGTCTATTCAATTTCTCAAGAGGAGAACTTGTAGATGAAACAGCTCTTCAAAAAGCGTTAGAAGAAGATATTATTACACATTACGTAACAGATTTCCCGAATGAAAATGTGATAAAGATGAAAAATGTAACAGCAACGCCTCATCTTGGTGCATCTACGTCTGAATCTGAAGAAAATTGTGCAGTAATGGCTGCACGTCAATTACGTGAATATTTAGAGACAGGTAATATTCGTAATTCAGTAAACTATCCAAACGTAGAACTTCCGTACATCGGAAAAAAACGAATTACAATTATGCATCAAAACGTTCCGAACATGGTAGGACAAATTACAGGATGCTTAGCAGAACATCATATTAATATTGCGGATATGATTAATCGTAGTAAACATTCTTGGGCGTACACAATGATTGATATTGATAACGGAATTGATGATATAATGAAAGAGAATATTGTGGAAAATATAAGCAAAATCACAGGTGTTGTAGCTGTTCGAATGATTGTGTAAAGGAGAGAGAAACTTGGCAAAAATCCGACCGTTTCGTGCTATTCGTCCAGTAGAAGGAAAAGCAGCACAAGTAGCAGCTTTACCGTATGACGTATTAAATAGTGAAGAGGCAAGAGAAGTTGTAAAAGGGAATCCATATTCTTTCTTACACGTTGATAAAGCAGAAATTGATTTAGACCCGGCACTTTCACCGTACGATGATCGCGTATATGAAAAAGCGGGTGAAAATTTAAAGCAATTTATACAAGAAGAAGTGTTCGTTCAAGATGAGGAACCAGCGCTTTACATTTATGAACTGACGATGCAAGGAAGAACGCAGTCAGGCCTTGTCGTTTGTACATCGATTGACGAGTATGAAGATGATACAATTAAAAAACATGAAAGAACGCGTCATGAAAAAGAACTTGATCGTATTCGCCACGTAGATGTGTGTGACGCAAATACGGGGCCAATTTTTTTAACGTATCGTACAAAAGAAGAAGTGAAACGTTTCATTGCAAGCTGGAAAGAAGAACATGCGCCAATCTTTACATTTACAGCAGAAGATGGCGTTAGGCATGTTGCGTGGAAGATTGCAGATGAAGAAGTAATTACGACTTTAGTAAATGCATTTGAAGACATTCCCAATCTTTACATTGCAGATGGACATCATCGCTCTGCATCAGCTGCAAAAGTAGGGCTAATGCGAAGAGAGCAATATCCGAATTACACAGGAGAAGAGGAATTCAATTTCTTCTTATCTGTTTTATTCCCTCATGATGAATTATCAATTTGGGACTATAACCGGGTTGTGAAAGATTTAAATGGCTTATCAGTAGAGCAATTTTTAAAGCAAATTACGCAGTACTTTTATGTAGAAGAAGCAAATGGTTCTCCGTATAAACCAAATGAACCAAAATCATTTGGCATGTATGTAAACGAGAAGTGGTATAAGCTCACTGTGAAAGAGGAAACGTTTGATGCGAATGATCTCGTTAAAGGTTTAGATGTATCTATTCTGCAAGATCATTTATTAAGCCAAGTACTTGAAATACATGATCCACGATCTGATTCACGCATTGATTTTGTCGGAGGAATCCGCGGATTAGAAGAATTAGAACGCCTTGTAAATAGCGGTGAATATAAAGCAGCGTTTTCATTATATCCGACATCAATGGAAGCTTTATTATCAATCGCAGACGCAGGGGAAGTTATGCCGCCAAAATCAACGTGGTTTGAACCGAAACTGCGCAGTGGGTTGTTTGTTCATTCGTTAAAATAAATATAGACTTCTTTAGATTGAAAAACCGAAATGATTATAGTTTCGGTTTTTCTTATTTTGGCTCAGTTAACGTTACATGTTGATTTTCATGTTAAGATTAAAATATGTAACGACAGGTCGCTACAAAAAACGGAGGAAATACGATGAAAGTGCAACTGCAAGAAAGTTTTTATGTTGAGTTGAAAAATGCAATTCGTTGTCATTATAACGAACTTATAACTAGGTGCGGTGTTGACACAATATATGGGTACTCCATATTAACAGACGATTGTGTCAATAGCATTGGACCAGTGGCTAATAAAGAAAGACTAATCAAAGTTAATAAGTCGGACCCTTTATACAATTATTATAGATACGGAGCTGTTGAGTGGAGTGAATGGGACGATTTTGGAATGTTTGATGAAGTGAACAAAATTATCAAGAAATATCATGATATCGTCGAAGATGACTTTAACATACGAGTAAATACACTGTTGAAAGAAACGTTAAATGTGTTAATGGAACTTGAATCAGAAGGCTTGTTTGGAGACAGAGATGATAATCGATTTATTGTCATTTGTGTAACTGATTCATCGAACGAAATCATGATTGAATCAGCTCGATTGCTTAATACATTAAAGACATACGAAGAATATGCTTCAGAATTTGCATAAGAATGAATATAAGTAAAACTGCGCTCTATAAGAGGCAATTTTCATTTAATCAAAAGTCACAAATTAATAGTAACAATTCGTTGTGACGTAACCATTGAACAATTTGAACCCGATGAAAAACATCGTACAAAAATTATTGCGATGTTTATATGTAGGAACCAACTTGAAAAAGAAGTTATGAAGGGGAGTTTTTCGGGGATTATTCTTTAGTAAGTAGGAAAAGTAATGAATAGGTGGGGGCCATGTCTCTCGGGCTTAGAATTTTAATTCCCCCCATAATTAAAATTTTACACATTGCTGAATACTGATAATAAGACGTTATGTAATATACTCTGTTCTTTTCTTAACTAATAGAAGAATAGTTGAATAAGCTCGTCAACAAAAAAAGGACATTCCTAGTATTACAAGAAATGTCCTTTCCACTAAATTATAGGATATTTTGCTAAAATTCAAACTCTAAAATTAGTTTACTGGTTTGACCTGTAAACTGATAATTATAGGACCCTCTCAGATTTTCTAAGTTACCAGTAGCTTTAATAATTGTTCCTGGGGAATCTAGATTTCCTTTATCAAATATTCCTTGCTCTATAGCTGTAAATGTCCCTTGTTGCCCCTTATAAATTCCTTCAAAGTGTAAAAATCCAGAAATTTTAGCAGTAGCCAAGTGACCATCATTTATATTTGAGTCTAAATAATATAATAAGTATTCAACAAAAGCTTTTCCTTTTAATTCACCATCAATATCATATTCAACATGGGCAATATTAATAGGAAAATCTTTTCTAGTATCATCAATTAGTTTTTCATCCCATTTACTTACTGTAAATGTTACTTCCATAAACGTAATCTCCCTCCAATTATATACTTTTAAAAAGTATCAATTCACAGTCATATCTCATAGGAGTGATTTTATTTATTGGGGTCCTTTCATGTCGCTATCAAGCTAACCAAAATAAAATACTCTCTAAAATGAAAAAACACGCTATTTTTTCTGTAGGATCAGGAAAATGGCTATACTTATTTAAAGTTTTCCTTTATTCCACGCCACTCTCTAAAATAGAGAAAGACCCATTTTCACAATCAATTTCTGCCATCGCACCGTAAGGTAAAATAAACTTCGGCTCGGTATGGCCAAAATTTAAATTATAAAGAATCGGCAAATCTTCTAAGTTATGTTCTTTCATAACTTGCAGTATTTCATGTTTATATTCTTCATAATACATTTCGTCTTTTGGTTTACCAAAGATGATACCCTTTGCTTTTTGAAGAATGCCTTGCGCTGCGTAATTTCGTAACCAATACTTTATATAGCTTGGTTCTGGATGGTCTTCAGAAGTTTCAAAGAAAATGATGGTATTCTCCCAATGTTTTTTCTCAGGCCAAAGTTCCGTTCCTTTTGCAAATTCCAATACTTCTATACAGCCACCAATTAAGCGTCCTTGTACGGTAGTAGAGCCTTGAAGTAGTTCATAGCCATTGTTTTGTTGCATCGTACGCCTTGTATCTTTATTTACCTCTATCCATTCTAAACGCTCACTTGTCCATTTAGGAGCTGGTTGAATCTCGCCAATTGTCTCATTTGAAAAGAGAGTCCGATTTACCATTTCAACTGTATATGGATCCATCTCTACATTTTCGGCAAAATCAGTTAAAATGGCTGGACCGTAAAAAGAGGAAACTCCTGCTTTATGACAAAACAAGTGTGAAACGGTAACGTCAGAGTACCCCATAAAAATTTTCGGATTTTCACGTATTACATTAAAATCTATATAAGGAAGTAAGCGGATGCTATCTTCACCGCCAATATTCGCAATAATTGCTTTCACGCGCGTATMTTTAAATGCTGTCATTAAATCTTCCGCACGAGCCTCTGGGTTGTTATAAATGAATTCGCTACCTTTTAAACTATTCGGCATTGGAACAACCGTAAGACCGAAAACTTCTTCTAATCTCTTTACTCCTTGTTCATAACGCCATCTTATCTCAGAATCGCCTGCGCCTCCCCATGAAGGACTTACTATTGCCACAATATCTCCTGCCTGTAATCTCTTTGGTTTCTTTAACATATTAACTCCGCTCCTACATAATGTAATGGACTACGATTATACAAACTGTAGTATTGAAAAATATGATGCATGACATTAGTTTCTTCATCATCAATCCGTTTACCTGCTGGTATTCAAGAATTTAGCACTCGTGTTGAATATAGGAATAATCGATTTATATTTGAAAATCACAGTATGCAACATTGCATAAGAAAGATGGTTGCTATTTTCTATAACCTGTAACTATAATAGTTACAGGTTGGTCGTATCCAATCAAAAAATAAGATTATCATGAATGGAGAGGTTACATATGGGTATGAAAAAAATAATTTTAGCAGGCGCTTTAGGGATCGCAGCATTATCAGGAACGAATTTACCAGGATTAGAAATATCAAAAGCGAGTGCCGCTTCTATTGAGTCGAATTTCTCGACGTTAGAAGGGCGAGTAATAGAAGTAGATAACGGTGTAATTGTCGTAAAATCTAAGCAATATGAGGAGCCTGTAAGTGTATATATAGATTCCCTTTCAAATGTGAAAGTAGGGGATGAGGTTAAAGCTACTGGATCTATGATGCGTAATTTTACGGAATATATGATTGCAAATACAGTTGAAAATACGTCAAATAAATTAGGTATGCACATGAAAGAAGATGGTTCTCCTGATTATGTAATTGGGGAAGTATCAAAAATAGGAACGATGGAATATGGGGGAGACGGTTCTACTAAATATGCCGTAGTTGAGTATCCATCGCTAAACGGAAAAAAAGATATTATTGATGTTTTCTTAACGAAGGGACAAGTATTTCATACAGGTGAGAAAGTAAAAATTGATATGAAGTATGTAGGATGGGGCGGAAGTTCTATTAACTGGAACACAACGGACAACATTGAAAAAGTTCATGAGGTAAAGAGCAACGCTGAAAATAATGATGATGTTTGGATTTGGTCTTAATTAGACGCTTGTAAATAACAAATGTATCATGCAGTACCCATCGAATCATCATATGTATGATAATTCGATGGGTACTTTTTTGTTTTATGTTTTTTTGAGAATAACGGATTTCCGATTAGAATATGATGTTAATACTGGAGCGAAGGTGAAAAAAACAATATGGAAAGAGGTGTTTAAGGGTGGAGCGAGATGAGGTTTATTTACGAGCTAAAAAAAGGGTAGAGAATTTACAAGCGTTTTATATTCATTTAACGGTTTATATACTAGTGAACTTAATGCTTTTTATTATAAATATAAGCTCTGATTCAAGTAAATTATGGTTTTTATATCCACTTGCAGGTTGGGGGATCGGTATCGTTATACACGGATTGACAACTTTTCCATTTGGGATATTCGGAAAAGAGTGGGAAGAACGAAAGATTAAAGAATATATGGAGAAAGATAAGTAAATTTATTTCTGGAATGTATGAATATAAATCTCTTTGATCAAATGTTTGATGCGAAGTCTATTCTATAGCTTCGCCTATTTGTTTTGTATTCGAAGTTTGTGCGAGTGAGTGTTCCTATTCATTTTTTTAGCATCAACTGCATGTGAAATCAAAACTTTACTTGTAGTACATAATAAATACAGTTGTTTTACTTTTTAAATTACATGTGGATATAGGATGAAGTTGAGTTATTACCCTATATTAAAATAAAAATAAACCACTGTTCGATTTGAATATTCCACGATATAATGGTGAGAGTTTATGACAGAATAAATATTTACATAAGAAGTGAGGTACTGTATGAAAAAAAGAACGACAGACATTATTTTTATTATTATTGGTGCATTTCTTTTTGCGTTAGGTGTGAATTTGTTTGTTATTCCGAACGAGTTTGGAGAAGGCGGAGTAACTGGTATCACGATTATTACGTACTATTTATTTGAATGGTCACCAGGCTTAGTTAACTTAATTTTAAATGCGATTTTGTTAATAGCTGGTTATAAATTTTTGAATAAGATTACAACAATTTATACGATTATCGCTGTAGTTACGAACTCGCTATTCCTTCATTTGACAGAAGGTTGGACGATTGCTTCGGATGAAATGCTTGTAAATGCCATTTTCGGAGGAATATTTATTGGGTGCGGGATTGGTCTTATTATTCGCGTTGGCGGAACAACAGCAGGTACTACCATCTTAGCAAGAATGACGCATAAATATTTAGGATGGAGCATTAGCTATGGTTTACTGTTCTTCGATTTAATTGTTGCGTTTTCATCTTATTTCATCATTGGTGCAGAAAAACTGATGATAACAATTATTATGCTATATGTAGCAACGAAAGTGATGGAGTTTGTAATTGAAGGTTTAAATCCGAAGAAAGCCATTACGATTATTTCTGATAACCCGAATGAAATTGCCGGGAAGGTGACTACCTTAATGGGCAGAGGGGTTACTGTGTACTCAGGTCATGGCTATTACACGAAAACTCCGAAGGAAATTCTTTATATTGTTATTAATAAGCAAGAAGTAGTGAAGCTAAAACGGATTGTTCAAACTACGGATCCGGCTGCATTCATCGCTATACACGATGTTCGTGACGTATTTGGAGAAGGATTCGTTGATATTTCTAAAGCATAGAAATTACTTTTCATTAAAATAATCTTAATACTAAAACGTAAGAATCTATTTTGAATAATCTTTTTTCAAAATAGATTCTTTTTATTTATCTTAAAATGTTGGTATGTTTTTCTTTTTCTTGCAAAAAATCCAATTGTTTCTTAAGGTAAGGATGTAGAAGGATGAACAAGAGAGGGTTTAATGAAGATGATACATATTTTATTAGCTGATGATGATAAACATATTAGAGAGTTATTGCATTACCATTTACAAAAAGAGGGCTTTAAAGTTTTTGAAGCGGAAGATGGAAAGGTAGCGCAAGGCGTATTAGAGAAAGAAAATATTCATCTTGCGATAGTAGACATTATGATGCCGTTTGTTGATGGCTATACGTTATGCGAAGAAATCCGGAAGTATCATGATATACCTGTTATTTTATTAACTGCAAAAGATCAGCTAGTCGATAAAGAAAAAGGATTCATTTCTGGTACGGACGATTATATTGTAAAACCATTTGAACCAGCTGAAGTAATTTTCCGTATGAAAGCTTTATTGCGCCGTTATCAAATGCTTAGTGCTGATATTATTACGCTGCACGGTACAACAATTGACCGAAAAGGGTTTGAAGTGAAGTGTAACGGTCAGACGATTTTGCTTCCATTAAAGGAATTTGAATTGTTATCACAACTTGCTAGTTATCCTGGAAGAACATTCTCGAGAGAAGAATTAATTGAATTAGTATGGGGAATGGATTTTGAAGGAGATGAACGAACAGTTGACGTTCATGTGAAGAGGCTACGAGATCGTTTCTCAAAACGAACAGATGACTTTCAAATTACGACAGTACGCGGACTCGGTTATAAGTTGGAGTTGAAATAAAATGAAATCACTATATTCTAGATTTGTTTTTATGACAGTCGGTATTATGCTTCTTAGTAGTATTATCGGTTTTTTATTAACGAACGTATATTATCAAGTGAAGTTAAAACCGTACAATAGTGAAAAGATTTTAATGTATGCTAAAGAAGTAAAATCATTATATGAAAAGCAAAGTGAAGAGAATAAAGAGGCATACTTACAGTCTATTGCGAAGTTAGGGTATGAAATTTATATTGTAGATGACGAAAATCATGGAAAGCGTATTGGGAATGCGTTTCGTAAGATAACAATTAGTGATGATACCGTTCATAAAGTATTGCAAGGTGAAACGTTTAATGGCGTTTCCACATATCCAACGCGCCTCTTTATTACAGGATTTTTTGATAATGAATTAATTAATAGTGTCGGTGTACCGCTAAAACACGATGATAAACAGTACGCTTTATTCATTCGCCCTGACATTCAGCAACAATTTGGTGAAATGAGAATTTTTCTAGCGGTATTACTTGGTTTCATCGTTGTATTAAGTATCATTTTTATAGCGATCGCAGCAGGTTATATCGTTCGTCCTATTCGAACATTTACGAAAGCGACTCAAAAGATTGCAAGTGGTGAATATGATATCGAATTAGATGAAAATCGAAAAGATGAAATTGGTACACTAGCGACTAATTTTCAAAAGATGACAAAGAGCATTAAAGAATTAGACCAAATGAGACAAGAGTTCGTTTCTAACGTTTCTCATGAATTCCAATCTCCACTTTCTTCGATACAAGGTTTTTCGAAAACATTACAATCGGAGAATATGAGTGAAGAGGAAAGAAAACGTTACTTGAAAATTATTGAGGGTGAAAGTAAGCGGATGTCTAGTTTATGTAAACAGTTACTTACGCTTGCTTCATTAGATAAAGAAGAGAAGGTTTTACAGATAAAAGAATTCAATCTGCAGAAGCAAATTAAAGACGTCATTTTTATGCTCGAATGGAAATGGCGTGAAAAAGATATAGCTGTTGAATTTGATGTACCGGACATATTTATAGAAGGTGATGAAAACCTACTACATCAAGTATGGAGTAATATTTTTACGAATAGCATTAAGTTTTCAAACGATGGCGGGACGATTGAATTTGTTGTAGAAGAATTAGAATCAGGTATTGTCATTTCTATATCAGATAACGGAATCGGTATGGGAAAAGAAGAAATGGATCGTATATTTGATCGTTTTTACAAAGTAGATACGGCAAGGGCAAGAAACATAGAAGGTAGTGGTTTAGGATTATCGATTGTACAGAAAATTGTTGAACTTCATAATGGAAACGTTTCGGTATATAGCACGAAAGGGGAAGGGACTACTGTTCAGGTGGAGCTTCCGAAATAGATGGAAAGGAAGAGGCTGTTTTTAGAACAGCCTCTTCTTATTTTTGTCAATTGGTCAATATATTATCACTTACGTGTAAAGTGATAAAAAGTTGTTTGAAAAAATGCGAGTCATTCTATTTCACAATTGGGTCAGTTTGTGGAATAAGATTAGCAGGAAGTTTATTTGAAAATGTAGAATCTCTACAGAGCTATAAGGATTTTATTGAAACTTTAACTATTTAGGGAGGCGATTACTTTGAAACGAATTGACTTGTTTTTAAACGGACTAGATTCCACATTCGATAAAGAGAGTTGGTATGCACCGTTTAAACATGCTATAGAAGGACTTACAGCCGAACAGGCTATCTGGAAACCATATGGAGAGGCAACTAAAACCATTTGGGAGAACGTTAATCATCTCATTTATTACAAAGAGAGACTTGCTGCAAACTTGGAAGACCGTAAATGGATACATAATCTCGACGGTGATGAAACCTTTTATCTTACCAATCAATCTAATGATGATAAGGAATGGAAGAAAGTCGTTGAACGTTGTGAAAATGCCCAACGTAATTTAAGACAGGCATTGAGTGCAATTTCCGAAAAAGAACTTGAGCAAAATTCACTTGAGGGGAAATTACTGGACATTATGCTTCATGATGCTTATCATACAGGTCAAATTATTCAATTAAGGAAAATGCAGGGGTCTTGGCCATCAAATCGATAATTGAACGTTTTAGTTGGTGCTATTGTTATATTTTTAGTGAGGTATTTTACATTCAAAATTAAATAACTATAATTATAACCCCGCCCAAAATTTAGAACGGGGTTAAATTTGTTCCTGCTATAAAGTCGCACCTTTCCCGCGCTCTACTTTAAACCGAACCCCAAAAGTATCCGCTGTAATTTCATCAGCTTTCGGCAATGAACGTAATTTCGGATGAAGTAGCCATACTATAGAAATAAATAAAATACCGATGCTAGCGAGCGCGAAAATGAGTTGGCTACTAAATACATTTGCGGTGTATCCACCAATTAAAGAACCGAATGGCATAGCAATTGTACCCATGCTTCGTGTGACTGAATTGATGCGTCCAAGATATTGATTTGGAATTAAAGTTTGACTAATTGTCGCAAATAATATGTTGGTCGCACCAATTGGTATCCAAGCTAAGCCGAATAAAAAAATTGATAACCATTGAAACGGTACAAACGTAGAGAGAAACCAAAAGAAAGCGCTAGTCGCAAAGCTAATAATGGAGACATGGCTAATATTATGTTTACCAACCCATGAACTGAATAGTGCTCCAATTAAACTACCGGCGGATATAGCGGCTAAAAAGAAACCGTATAATTTAACCCCTCCTAAAGAATCGGCGAAAGAAGGAAGTATCGCCATCGTCATACCGATTGAAAAATTAGCAACTACTGAACCGATTAAGAATACGCCCATTAGTGAACGGAAGACGATCGAAAAACCTTCTTTTAAATCAGTGAAATATTGTTTAGTTGATAGCGATGTATTGGTTTCTGCTTGCTTTGGCATTTTTAGTGAAAAGAACAAAAGGGCAGTAATCGCGAATGTAAAAGAGTCGATTACATATAAAGTGATTGCGCCAAGTAGTGCTACTAATATTCCAGAAAGAGTCGTACAAATTAAGTCAATGCCTTGATACGCAAATGAAAAGAGTGAATTTCCTTTTAATAATTGTGTTTTATGCAGTAGAAGTGGTAAAGCTTTTGATTGTGCGGGATAGGCGAATTGTTCGATAAAGGCTACGATGGGCATAATGATGAGTAGTAGTTGAACTGTTAATAGATCGAAGTAGTGTGTAATAGGAATGATTAATATAAGAATGCATTGCAGGACTTGTGTGATTACAAGGGTGTTTTTGATTGACCATCTATCAACGAAAGGACCGGTAAGAAATTGAAGTGCAGAAGGTAATAATGTAAGGAAACCAGCTAATCCAGAATAAAAAGGATTACCACTCAGCTCATATACGAGCCACATCGCTGCTACATAATACAAGCTATCTCCTATGTTTGTAAAAATTCTCCCTAAAAATAATAAGAGGAAATTCCGGTTTTTTAATATGTCCACTTTATCTACTCCTTTATAAAAAAATTATTCGGTAAAATAAATTTGACCGTTTATGTAAAAAAAAATCGCATTACGATTTTTCTTCTTTTTTTACAAACTGCTGCATTGTTCTCTCAGCGATTTGAAGTGCAGTAGTAGAAATATAATAAGCTTTACTATTTGGATCTTTATCCGCACTTTTTGTGATTTCGTTTAATTCAGCCATTAATTCATGAAACTTTTTCACCCACACTTGAAATTGTTCTGGCGTAGCATCAAATTCCCAGCAGGATGAAACGTAATTCCACTCAGCTGGGTCTTCACTTGCATTTCGTAATGTAAAAGATTCTTCTGGTGCAGCGAGAATATGGCTTTTCGTTCTTTCCGTCATTTGTAAAAAGATTTGGCGACCTGATTCGCTTAATATTTCTAAATGAGGTAATAGGTCCGCGGCAGGGGTAAATCCTTTAGCGACAGATTGATAAAACTTTTGAACGATGCCATTCTTTTCTTCTGTATATACGATTTCTATAAGGCCATTCTTCTCTAATTCTTTTAAATGATAATGAATTTTCGCCCTTGAAATGCCGAATTTCTCAGATAGCAGTTGTCCTGTATAAGGACGTTCGCATAGACGCATCATCATTTCGGCACGTAGTGGATCGCTTATTGCTTTTAGTTGGCTATAAGTAGTTAGTGTTAACACGGGCTTCAAAATGATCAACTCCTCAAATTAAATTACTCGGTCAAGATTATTTGACTGAATTGTATCAAGGATTTCATTTGTTTTCAATGCTTTCTGAAAATTTAATTTTTCTTCTGTAATCTTCTGTTCATATTCCGTTCATATTTCTTTTTTATGATAAGTGCATAGAAAGTAATAGGAAGGAGCGAGCGAAATGTTTTTAGCTCTGCGTGAATTAAAACAATCAAAATTAAGATATGGATTAATCGGACTTATTATGGTGTTATTATCATTTTTAGTCCTTGTTATTTCAGGATTAGCAAATGGACTATCATATGATAATGCTTCATCGATTCAAAATATGGAGGCAAATAAGTTCGTTTTAGCAGATGATGCGGAAAATAAATTACTTCGTTCACAAATTAAGAAAGATGATGTAGATAACGTAGTAAATCAAGTAGGCGAGAAAGAGGCCGTTCCGTTTCGTGTGAAAGTTTCAACGTATGAAAAGAAAGATAGTTCGAAAAAAGTTGATGTCGCTATTTTCTCAAGTGAACGTGATTCATTTTTAGAACCGAAAATTGTAAAAGGTGAGAAATTAGGTACAGCAAACAACGAAATGGTTGCTGATGAATCAATTAAAGAAAAAGGAATTGATATTGGGGATACAATTATTGATCCTGTTTCAAAGAAAGAATTTACAATCGTTGGATTTACGAAAGATCAAATGTTTAGCCATACACCAGTCGTTTATGTAAATGAAGACGTATGGGGTGCTATTTCACAACCAAACCAAAAAGATTATAGTGCAATTGCGCTTAATACAGATAAAGAAATTAAAAATGCACATGTTATCGACAAAAAAGAAGTACTGCAAAGTATTCCAGGATTTAAAGAAGAGCAAGGAACATTAACGATGATCATTGCGTTCTTACTTGTTATCGCTGCGTTACTGATCGGTGTATTCTTCTACGTAATTACATTGCAAAAAACACAGCAATTAGGTGTACTAAAAGCAATCGGTACGAAAAATTCTTATTTAGCAAATAGCTTAGTCGTGCAGGCGTTATTCTTATCAGTCGTTGCGATGATAATCAGTATTGTTCTTGTACAAGGATTAGAACAAATTTTACCAGCGGGTATGCCGTTCTTATTAACAACACCGATGATTGCACAATATGCAGCAATCTTTATCGTCATTAGTATTTTAGGAACACTTATTTCGTTATATCAAGTATTAAAAGTTGATGCATTAGAAGCAATTGGAGGCGGGATGTAATGACTTCATTATTAAAATTAGACAAAGTAAGTAAAGTGTACGGAGAAGGGAATACGGAAGTAACAGCCCTTCATCCGATGTCGCTTGATGTGAAAGCTGGAGAATTTATCGGAATCGTCGGTCCTTCTGGATCAGGGAAAAGTACGTTATTATCAATCGCAGGTGCTTTACTATCACCGTCAAAAGGGGATATTTACATTCGTGAGCAAAATATTACGAAGTTATCAGAAAAGGAAATGACAGACATTCGTTTGAAAAAAATCGGCTTCATTTTCCAGTTCGCAAATCTTGTTCCATATTTAAATGTAAAAGAACAATTGCTTTACATTGCAAAGTTAAAAAAAGACAACAAACAAGAATCGGAAAAGCGTGCGGATCACTTGCTAGCAGCATTTGGATTATCTGAAAGAAAAACTCATTATCCAAATCAACTATCGGGCGGGGAAAAACAAAGGGTAGCAATCACTCGTGCTTTCATGAACAACCCAGATTTAATATTAGCGGATGAACCAACGGCAAGCTTAGACTCAAAACGCGCACGTGAAGTCGTGGAAATGATGAAACGTGAAGTGAAAGAAAGTCAAAAAGCAGCAATTATGATTACACATGATGAAAGAATGCTTGATGTATGTGATCGTATATTGACGCTTAGAGATGGGCAGTTAATATAAAGAAAAAAGGCCAACCGTACATATATGTGCAGTTGGCCTTTGTATGATTATTTTAAAATAGATATAATGGCTTTATTTTGAGAATAACGTTTTAATTTTATTTCGTGTTACTAATAAAAGTCCACCTAAGACAGATAACATTCCTAAAGGCACGTTACTTGATTGCTCACTACCAGCGTTAGGAAGTTCTCTAGCATCGTTTTTCGCTGGAACAGTAGAAGGTGTAGTAGTAGTAGTGTTATTATTCACTGTCGTGTGTTTAGGTTGTGATACTTCATTAATTTTGTTATCTACATTTTGCTTCGTTGTATGTAACTCAGCTAATTTGTCATCAATTTTTTTCTCAGTATGTTTAAAATCGTTTATTTTAATATCTAAGTCTTGTTTTTTCTTTGTTAAATCGTCTGAAACAGTTTGTTTCGCTTGTTTCATTTCGTTTATTTTATTTAGTAAATCTTGTCTAGCTTCTTGTAACGCAGCTAATTTGTTTTTCACATCTTGTTTAGCTAGTTCTAAGTTAGATGAAAGACTATCTAAATTGCCTTTAATTTTCTTAAGTTCTTCTAATGTGTTACCTGTATTCGGTTTATTTTCTTTAATTTCAGCAAGTTTGTCCTCAGCAGTTTGTTTCGCTTTCTTTAACTCAGCTAATTTGTCATCTACCTGTTTTTTTACTTCCTTAAGTTCATTAACCTTTGCATCGATATTTTCTTTATGCTGCTTAATTTCATTCACTTTTTCATCAACAGTTTGTTTATGTTCTTTAATCTCATTAACCTTTTCATCAACAGTTTGCTTATGCTCTTTAATTTCAGCAACTTTTTCATCTACTTGCTTTTTATGCTCTTTAATTTCAGCGATTTTATCTTCGGCGATTTGTTTGTCTTGCTGAAGTTTTGCATCTAACTCTTGTTTATGTTGTTTCATCTCGCCAATTTTTTCATCTGCAACTTGTTTACGTTCATGTAGTTCATTAACCTTTGTATCAACATTTTCCTTAACTTGGTTAAGTTCATTTAATGTTTGATCCACATTTTCTTTGTGCTGCTGTAATTTCGCATCTAACTCTTGTCTATGTTGCTTAATTTCAGCTAAGCGATCTCCCGTACTTTGCTGGGGAGTAGCATCAGTTACTTCCGCATGAGTAGAGTTTGCGCCAGCAATCATTGCTAAAGCTAGTGTAGACGCAGCGATTGTTTGTTTTGTTTTCATATTTTTGTACCTCTTTTCTTTCATATGCATGAGCTGTTTTGTGTAAAATTGAGCATATAGAAGTAGATTATTTTATTATTATATACCATGTTCGGCGCTTAGAGGAAGTATTTGCATAATAATCTATGATTATGTGATTCTTATAGTCTCTTATTTTGGGATAGGGGACAAATCTTCAGCAAGATGAACAATTTCTTCTATAGTAGATTTTACATCTTTACTATCGCGAATAACAAACAAATAATCAGCCTCATTTTCTACAGGATCTACTACATCTTCATGTTGAGATTCAGCCTGTTGCCGAACGAGTACTTCTTTGAAACTGGAATAGTTACCTCTAAATATATTTATACTTCGCTTACTACGAGCTACTCTTTCATAAAGAATATCATCTGGAATGTCAAAACGAACGAATATACGTACATATTCCTCTTGCTTAAACAATTCATCCAGCAAATACATCCGGCCGTTTCGGCTTCTATTTGAGTTGCAAATGATAAGGTGTAAATTTGTATGTTCTTTTGCATAATCAACAATGAATTTCGAAAGAGCGTGCTTAAATGTATTAGGGCCTTCAGTTGGCTGTAATTTTTCATAATGCGTGTTAATAAATTCTGCTTGGTTATCTTGATCCATAACGAAAGAGTGGGGTAACTTTTTTTCTAGTTCTTTAGCAAATGTTGTTTTTCCACTGTGGGTTTTTCCTACTGTAATAATGACTAATCGTTTCATATTGGCCTCCATATGTATTGTTATAATCTGGAATGTTCGGTGTGAATCGACAATTTTCCTGCCGGAGAAAATACAAAGTGGCTGAGTAGTAATGGGCTGAAAATTTCACCAAAAAACTTATTTATCCAATAATTCCCTAATGTGAAAAGTGTGATGTTGTCCTAACTCAAATGAACTAAAAAATATTCTGTTTAGAAAGGGGGCGACAATGCTATCGTTATTGAAATATATTATGGAAATGTTCCTGGTGAAAAGGAGGTTTAGAACAAATATTAAAAATAGCTGTTAATAATAAAAAGGTAGGAAACATATACCCTTTATTGTTAAGTACAGCCTTTCATAATCTATGTTGAATCAATTGGAAAATTCATGGGAAAGTGTTATGGTTTATTTGGGAGCTGCACATTATTTATGTTCAGTAAAAAAGGGGGATTAAAGTGGGGGCTAAAATTTTTAACGGCAGGCATATAGCCAATAGCAAGGATCAAGAATTTGTTGTTTTTATTATTGGTATGCGTATTAATAACCTATTAAAATTTTGGAAGTGGATACCAGTTTTTAATGCTATGGGACCTATGATTAAAGAATTGTATCAAAATCCACAATGGGGTTTCTTACATACAGAATTCTTATTTAGTTGGAGAAAAGTAATCCTAATTCAATACTGGAAGGGATTCGACGAATTAGTAAACTATGCTCACGGAAAAAATCATTCATATGCTTGGAAATCCTACAATAATAAGATTAAAGATAATGGGAGTGTCGGTGTTTTTCACGAAACCTATCAAATAGAAAAAGGTGCTTCTGAAGCAATCTATGTTAATATGCCAAAAACAGGTTTATCTAGAGCTACCGAACACATACCGGTATCTCAAGATACTAATACTGCTCAAAAAAGAATGAATAAATAATTCGGAAAATTGTGCATATAATTTCGATGTTCCTGCCGGAGAATATACAAAGTGTTGGAGTGTTAGCAGGCTGAAAACTTGACAAAAAAACTTATTTATGCTATAATTTACCATTATAAAAATAAAGTGTATAATAGGGTTCTCCTGGCCAGGGGGACCCTATTTTTGTTGTGAAAATGAAGGAGAGTGTATGTGCGTGAAACAAGGTGAAGCAAGTGTAACGTCGTTAGTATCAGCTTTCGGAAGGGCGTATCATAGTGAATTTGATAGTTCTAAAATCTTTGATGATTATGTAGCTAAAGATCTTATTTCACAAAAAGAACGTAATGATATTGAAACGAACATAGTTCAAGGAATACATTTTTTCAATAAAGACATTGCACAGCAGTTTCAAGACAATCCGAAAGAAATTTTAAAATGGATTACACAAGTTCAGTTATCACCAACACCTTTGGCACGCGCGGCATATTGTGAAAGAGTATTGCTACATGAAATTGCATTAGGTGCAAAACAATACGTTATACTCGGTGCAGGCTTAGACACGTTTAGTTTTAGACACCGAGAATTAGAAAATAAAATAGAAATATTTGAAGTGGATCATCCTTCTACGCAAGAGTTTAAAATACAAAGAGTGAAAGAAGCAGAGTATGAAATTCCAAACAATCTTCATTTTGTTTCGATGGATTTTACTAAAGGTTTCTCGAAGCAAGCATTAGTAAATGAAGGATTTGAAAATACAAAGACGTTCTTTAGCCTTTTAGGTGTTACGTATTATTTAACGAAAGAGGAACTTTCCAGTTTAATAGAATATTTATTCGAGATAGTTCCAGCAGGAAGTTCTATCGTTTTCGATTATCCTGATGAAAATTTATTTACGGAAAAAGGATTATCCAATCGAGTTGAAAATATGATAAAGATGGCTGAGATAGGCGGAGAACCGATGAAATCATGTTTTTCTTATACCGAAATGGAAGTACTGTTAGAGAAATCGGGCTTATTCATTTATGAGCACATATCACCAGAGGATATTCATACATTATATTTTGAGGGACGAAACGATTATTTAGAAGCTTTTGAGACGGTGCATTATGTACATGCGGTGAAGAAGTAGAGAATTATTAGTGTGAATTTGAAATGAAGTCACGATGTTTCGAATAAAGTTTCGATTTTTCTGAAAGATATGAACCGAAATATCTTAATAATGAAGAGGTCTTGTTTTTTTGTACACACGGACCAGTTTACTTTAATAGTTAGATTAAAATAAACTGTGATATGATTAGTATTGGATGTATTAATAAGGGGGTTTTCAAATGACGCCAGAACAAATTGTTAGAAAATTTTTTGAAGAAGTACGTTCAGGGAAGAATCCTGACTATTCAAATCAATTGATGGTAGAAAAAGTATTGGCACATCAAATTGTATCTGAAGAAGAACAAACAGTTTGCAGAACACCTGAAGATTATGCTGAACATGTAAGAGAGATGATTGAAGTATATGGTGATTTTTCTTTAGAAATACAAGAGTTTTTAGTACAAGGAAGTAAAGTATATGTACGTTGGAAACAAGTAGGTATACACTTAGGAGAAATCGATGGATATCAACCTACAGGACTCCCAATAATTCAAATGGCAAGTGCTGTGTATAGAATAGAAGATGGAAAAATAGCAGAGTATTGGATTCAAATTGATAGGTCAGGAATTCAAAATCAATTAGAGTGCAATAAAAATATTCAGTAGTTAATTTTTAATAGTAGTAGAAAAATAAAAGCAAGAAACAACATCTTGTTAAGCGAAATGCTTCTGTTACATAAGGTGTACAAACCGATTAAACTTTTTTCGGAAGAATTATTAGAATTATCACGAAAATATCGTATTTTGATTGACCTTTTTTAAAAATAGGCTCTGTTCTTTTATTTATTAAAGTTAATGGTATTATTTCAATTAAATTTTATTTTAAAGCTACAATTAGGCATGGGGAGAAATCTCTGTGTCTTTTTTTGTGGGAAAACAAGGGGGGAATATTAATAGGAAGGGAAATTCGATAATTTAAAGAATATGAAGTATGAATGTAATAAATTAAGTAGCAATGATAAAGGAGAACGTAATGTACACAATTGGACAAGTCGCTAAATTTTTAGATGTATCTAGAGATACTTTGAAGTTTTATGAGGAAAAAGATTTGGTCAAGCCGAAGCAAAATATTGAGAATGGATATAGAAAATATAATCATTTTGATATATATGATATAACAACGGTCAATTTCTATAGGGAAATGGATATCGAAATAAAAAAAATTCAGGAATTAAGAAAAAGTAAGAGTATAGAGGGAATAAAATCATTGTTAGAAGAGAAAGAACAAGAAGTTTTAGAGGAGATAGAATATAAAAAACTTCTTTTAAAAAAGCTTCAAATTGTAAAAGAAGATTGCGAAAAAACAACGCAATTCTTAGGGAAATACGTAGTAAAAGAAATGAAGCCATTAGAAGTAAACGGAGAAATAGAGCATTTTACTGCGTATGATGAATATGAATCTTTGAAACAGAATACGGATAGTTTAAAGAAAGCAGTTACTTTAACATCTTTACGAAGAGTTATAAGTTTTAATAAAGAAGGTATTATAGAAGATAAATTTATAATCGTAAGAAAAGTAGAAGACTTTGATAAAGAATTAGAAGGGGAAATTCTATCGCATCCAAAATGTATTTATACAGTTATTGAAGATGGAAGATGGGCAACTGGTGGGAAAAGTATTGATCATAATGTGGAATCCAGTTTAAGAAAAGCAGCAATAGAACAAGGACATGAACTTTTGGGGCTAGTGTATATAAATATATTACTTACCACATATGAAGAGGAACTTGAGCGTATATTTTTAGAAATTTATGCACCTGTAAAATAATGCTGACATGTATTGACCTGTGAGTAACCCCCAGGTTTAAGCTGAAAGTATCTGTAAATATAACTACTATTATGTTTACGAAATACTTAGTTTGAAATGGGGATTGTGCATGAATAGGGAAAAGAAACTAAAAAAACCAGTAGCGAGTTTTATCGTACTAACCAATATCACTTTTCTACCACTTTTTTTGCTTGTAGGAGCTATAAGTATGCTAGAATTCCCAGCATGGGTTTTTGATGTAATGTTTTGTATATCGTCTTGGTCCTCAACTTTTGTTTTTGCTGTGCTATTTAAAAAAATCTATCCAGGGCAGAGTTTTATACAATTTGTAAAAGACAAGTTCAAGAATAAACTTAAAGTTTCTGTAATTCTTATTGTGAGTATGATTCAAGCTTTCATATTTTTAATGATTTTGTTTATCGTGTCTAAAAATAGTGAAGTAGACTCTATTTTTACTGTCTCTTCATGGGGAATGCTAATCTATTTCTTTGTTAAAAACTTTCTTGCGGGGCCATTGGGAGAAGAAATAGGATGGAGAGGTTTTGCACAAATTGAACTCCAAAAGAGGCATTCACCATTAAAAGCTTCGCTAATTATAGGATTTTGGTGGGGGACGTGGCATCTACCTATATGGTTTACTACAGGATTTGTAGGAATTGATTTATTTAAATATATTTTATTTTTTATGATTTCTATCATATCCATTAAAATTGTCATGACAGCATTCTATAACTTAAATCAAAATTTAATCATTCCAATCATTATCCACCAATTCTTTAATTTTTTTATCGGCATAATAAACGGAAATTTAATCGATTTAATTATGTATAACGCGATTTTTTATTTAGTAGTTGCAGTTGTTTTAATTGTTGTGAACCCAAAGAGAGTTCTATATGGAGCGGAAGATATAGATAGCAGGAATGGAAAGTATTAAGTACATAGCTATTGGAAGGCGGGGAATGATGAAAAATTATATAGGACTAGTAGCTGCTATAAGTATCTTTATCCTTTCAATTGTTTTTCTATATTTCAACCCTTACAGCAAACAAGAGCTTGATAAGGAAGTATATATCACTGTATTTTTCATGTTCTTATTTCCTTCTTTTCTAGCAGTAATTGCGGCGGTGGCAAGGAAAAAGGCTTTTATGGTCGTTTGCTGCATGTGGATGTTACCAGGAACTCTTTATTTAGGAGTAGCGGCGATACCCAGTTTATGGAATGCATACGTTATATTTTTCATAATGTATTGTTTAGCTATCGTTTGGATGGAAAAGAGAAATGCTTAAAAGAGTAGTTCTCTTTTTTTATTAAGCTTTTGAAACGGGAATGAAAGGATGAGGAGGCGTAGTGAAGCAAGGATTATCGAAATTAGCAGATGTATTAGTCAATCATTCTACGAAAGTGCAGCCTGGTGATCAAGTGTTGATCCAAAGTGTTACTGAAATAGATCCCGCAGTAGTTCGTGAAATTATTAAGTCTGTGGAAAAAGCAGGGGGATATACGCATGTATCAATGCGCGATGTTTCTGTAACAAGGCAATTGATTTTGTCAGGGTCTGAAGAACAATTTAAGTTATTTGCAGATTGGGAATGTTATCGCTTAAGTAAAATGCAAGTGTATATTAATCTCCGTAGCCCTAGAAATGCATATGAGTTAGCAGATGTACCAGCAGAAAAAATGAAATTATATCAAAAGATATTTGGAAAAGCTCATAGTGAAGCAGTGTATAAAACAAGGTGGGTGACAACAAGAATCCCGAATGCGGCGTCTGCGCAAGAAGCGAATATGAGCACTGAGGCCTATGAAAAATTTTATTATGATGTATGTACGTTAGATTACAATAAAATGTCGAAAGCAATGAATCCGTTAAAAGAATTAATGGAAAAGACAAAGCAAGTTAGGATTATTGGAGAAGGTACGGATTTGAAGTTTTCAATTGAAGGAATTGGCGTTTTAAAGGGGGATGGCACGGATAATATTCCGGATGGCGAAATATATACAGCACCTGTCAAAGATTCTGTAAATGGAGTAATAACATTTAACACAGTATCTGTTCAACAAGGTTATGCGTTTCAAAATATAAAGTTACATATGAAACAGGGGAAAATGATAGATGCATATGCAAATGATACAGAGCGAATAAATCGAATTCTGGATACGGATGAGGGAGCAAGATATATTGGAGAATTTGCACTAGCGTTTAATCCTTATATATTACACCCGATGAATAATACGTTATTTGATGAAAAAATAAATGGTAGTTTTCATCTAGCAATTGGAGATTCGTTACAAGGTGCAGACAATGGGAATAAATCAGCGATACATTGGGATTTAGTAAACATTCAAAGACCGGAGTATGGCGGGGGTGAAGTTTGGTTCGATGATGTACTAATTAGAAAAGATGGGCGTTTTATTTTACAAGAGTTGTTCAGATTAAATGAAGAAAATTTGAAAGGGTAAATTATTTTATTGAGATTATGTAAAATAGATTAAAACACAACGTATCAAACTACGAGATTAATCGTGTGATTTTACACACATTTAATATTAATAGGTAAATAGAACAATTGGTGCCAATTGTTAAATGCGTAGTGTAAAAAAGACAAAATCTCTTAAAAAATACTTAAATTTTTACTCCATCTATCTTTACAATCCCTCCTTATAATGTGAATTGGACAAGCACCTAAGAGAAAGCAGAACATGTCAGTTTATACATTTTATTATTAGGGGGAGAAATTGTATGAAAAAGGTAGTTGCTTCGTTAGCCGTTATGGCAGTGTTATTACCAACGTTTTCGATGAATGCTGAGGGAAAAGAACAAGCACAAGCACGAAAAACAGCGACGTTGTTTAATGTAATTAGTGACATTCAAGGGGATTTATCGGATTTTGATCACGTATTAAAAGATATGAACAAAGTGACGCCGCTATCTAGAGCACTTATTATGAATGGGGATATAACGCCAGAAGGACAGCAGTCACAATATGATGATGTGAAGCGTGTGTTAAACAAAAATAAGCATCCGGAAAATGTATGGTCGGCTATTGGGAACCATGAGTTTTACGCTGGGAAATGGACAGCTGATGGAAAGTTATCTCAAAGTACATGGCCAAACGGTGTAGCAGAAGAAACGCTATTTAATCGATATTTGAAATTTAGTGGACAAGAAAAGGTGTACCATAAAAAAGAATTAGATGGTTATCCACTATTATTTTTAGGGACAGAAAAATATATGAGGTACCATGATTCAAAAATGTCAGATCAAGTGTACTTAAGTGAGGAACAATTAGGTTGGCTAAAACAAAATTTAGAAGACTACAGTCAAAAAGATAAAAATAAGCCGATTTTTATTTTTTCTCACCACGTTTTACCTGATTCTGTATCTGGTTCAAGACAATCACCGTATTTAAATGACTATTTAAACGTGGATAAATTGTACGATATATTAAAAGATTACCCGCAAGTTGTCTTTTTCACGAGCCATACGCACTGGGATTTAAATTTACCAGACTGGGCTGGTAAAAAGAAAATTGCAGGCGGAGATGAAAAAGGATTTACAGTTGTAAATACGGGCGGCATTGAAACAGGATGGAGGTCAGCTGGTCCAAATGGCGGCGAGATTCATGCTCCGGATGGATCTTCTTTTAAACAAGGGTTGCAAGTGAAAGCATATGGTAACGATGTTGTCGTAACGGCTTACGATTATAAACGTGATAAAGGTATAAAGAACTTATTAATTAGTGATGCAAAAATTGCACAAATGGCACCAGATGTAACGGCTGATGATAGTAAAAACGTAATCGTTGGTGCAACAGAGTATATGGAGTACAATATAGAAGGAACGAATGATTGGTACACGTACAATAAAGCGAATCCTCCAAAATTTGATGGGAACAAAATTGTATACGTACGCCATAAAGGCGAAATGAATTTAGAGCCAGGATTAACGCAGCTTCTTCGTTTTTCGGTAAATAAATGATTGGTAAGGGCCTACTTCTTAATGAGTGGGCTCTTTTTATTTTGTCGTTTTTTATCGGCAAGTCGATATGATTTGAAAATCGCTGATAAAAAATTTCATGTACCGTATTGAAGTTAAAATCGTTAATGCAATTTCATGCACCGAAACGAAATTCCCTACATTTTTAATCCAGAAAGGTGACTTCATCATTTTTCCATGTAATAATAGTATGGTTACATTTACTGTGAAAGAGTATAAAAGGAGCGTTATTGATGAATTTAGCTAAATTTCCGAGAAAAAAATATACAGAATCATATACACCAATTGAAAAATTAAACAATTTTTCTGAAGCACTTGGTGGGCCAACTATTTATTTTAAACGAGATGATTTACTTGGTTTAACAGCTGGCGGTAATAAGACGAGAAAGTTAGAGTTTCTAGTTGCGGATGCACAGGAAAAGGGTGCAGATACGTTAATTACAGCTGGTGGTATTCAGTCAAACCATTGCCGTCTAACACTTGCAGCTGCGGTAAAAGAAAAAATGAAATGTATTCTTGTGCTAGAAGAAGGGCTTGAGCCAGAAGAAAAGCGAGACTTTAACGGAAACTATTTCTTATATCATTTATTAGGTGCTGAAAACGTAATTGTTGTGCCAAACGGAGCAGATCTTATGGAAGAGATGCATAAAGTAGCGAAAGAAGTTAGTGAAAAAGGTAATACACCATATGTAATACCAGTTGGTGGATCAAATCCTACTGGCGCAATGGGATACATTGCTTGTGCGCAAGAAATTATGGCGCAATCATTCGAGCAAGGAATTGATTTCAGTTCAGTTGTTTGTGTAAGTGGTAGCGCTGGTATGCATGCTGGTTTAATTACTGGTTTTTCCGGAACACAAAGTAAAATTCCTGTAATCGGAATTAACGTAAGTAGAGGAAAAGCGGAGCAAGAAGAGAAAGTAGCAAAACTTGTAGATGAAACTTCAGCTCACGTTGGTATCCCAAACTCTATTTCACGCGAGGCAGTTACATGCTTTGATGAATATGTAGGACCAGGATACGCGTTACCGACGCCAGAAATGGTAGAAGCAGTTCAATTACTTGCGAAAACTGAAGGTATTTTACTTGATCCAGTTTATACAGGTAAAGCAGTAGCAGGATTAATTGATTTAATTAGAAAAGGCAAATTTAATAAAGAAGACAACATTTTATTCGTACATTCAGGTGGTTCACCAGCTTTATATGCGAATACGTCTCTATTTGCGTAAGTGTAAAAAGCATTGGGTATCCAATGCTTTTTGTTTTGAATTAATGTTGAAATTTGATACAATTTCGTGAATATGCGATGATTTTTCAACATTCAACGGTAAACAACGATATATAAAGGAGATTGATGTATGACAGAATTTTGGGAAGCAAGTTTTATAGAAAATCAAATGATGTGGGGATTTGAAGCTGCAGATTCCGCAATTTTGACGAAGGATTTTTTCCTTGAAAAGAAAGTGAAGGATATATTGATTCCTGGTATTGGATATGGAAGAAATGCAAAGGTTTTTATTGATAACGGAATACATGTAACAGGTATTGAAATTTCAAAAACAGCGATCGAATTGGCGAGGGAAAATGAAATTAATGCTAATTTATTCCATGGTTCAGTTACGGATATGCCTTTTGATAACAAACTGTATGATGGCATATTTTCTTATGCACTTATTCATTTGTTGAATAAGGATGAGAGAGAGAAGTTTATTAAAGATTGTTATAGTCAGTTAAAACCAAACGGATATATGATTTTTACTACTATTTCTAAAGATGCCCCAATGTTTGGGAAGGGGAAACAACTTGGTAAAGACTACTTCGAGATAATGGAAGGGGTAAAAATGTACTTTTATGATGTTGACTCGGTACAACAAGACTTTGGAAAATATGGACTGATAGAAACTACGGAAATTTTGGAGCCGCATAAAAATATGGCAAGTAAACCTCCATTTAAATTTATAATGATCAAATGTCAAAAAACACTATAATTACAATTGTGTAAAAAATAGTGAAAGGTTACTTAATAAGCTTGATGTGTAAGCTACTCACTAATTATTCTTTAAAGGCGAAGTAAGGGAAGTCAAATGGCATCCCTTACTTCGCTTAATTTAGTTTAAAACATGTTTTAAACTTCCAACGAATTATTGGTTATATAATGGAATTATTGAAGCGTGAGAGGGGTGATTATATGAGTACAACATTAAGAGGGGTCATATACACAATACTCAGTATTTCTATAATATTAATAATTTTTTTAGGTTACGGATTATATTTGTATTTTAAGTGAAATGATAACCGAACCAAAGGAAAGATAAAATAATTGCTGTATTAAATAACGTAAAGGTTAAACCGATAATAGATAAAATTTTCTTTTCGCTGCGACTACAAAATGAGATAACTGCTAATATAATTGCTATAACAGCGGAAGTTAATATGAAGTACGCGAAAGGAACTACGTATTCTACTCCAACTCTGTCTAAAATAGGTGAGAAGAGAAAGAGATTAATAGTAACGAATATACTTACAATGAGAAACGTATAACTTTTCCAAGTGTATGTTTTCAGTTGCATGGAATAGCACTCCTTCCTTATTAGTATTTATATGTCTAATTGTAAGGTGTTTACCTTTATTTTACAATTTCGGATGCTTTTTATTAAAAAGAGGAGGACTAATATGCGAATTAGAGATTTAACTTTAGTTATTGTTTTTATGTGTATATTCATAGTAACCGGCTGTTCAAATATACTAGGAAATGAAGAACAAAGAATCGAAGTGCAAAAACGTGTTGGTGATGATAATTATGAGGATTTGAAAGTAGTTACAGACAATAATCAAGTGTTGCAAGTAAAGAAAATATTAAATGATATTCATTTTGAAAATAAAAAAGTGGAAATGTCTCGTTCAGCTGATTATCACTTTGTTTTTCAATTTAAAAATCCGAAAATAGAGGCGAAAGCTGTGTTGTATCAAATTTGGATAAGTCCTAATAAAGATAAAGTAGAAGTTATGGCGGGGGATAATCGCTATGCTCAATTAGAAGGGAAAAATGCAGCCACTTTGTTTGAGATTGTTACGGGAGAAAAGTTAGTTGAATAAAAGTATATGGTACTTAACTTTTTCAGATTTATTGTAATGATTCACTACTTGTAAGGAATTATTCAGTGTGTCTTTCTATTAAAAAGTCTAAATTTAATCAATTAAATGCGATAAAATCTTTTTAAAAATAATGAAATTTTAGGAAAAATAAGGTACACTAGTCAATGGTTTTAGTTTAAAATCGATTGACGTTAATGTATACGGGGGAAAGATTGATGAACAATAATCCAATAAATGAATCAGTTGAAGAAGTTGAGAGAAAACGAGTAAGATCAAGCAAACGTTTTACAAATTGGAAGCTTATTGCAGCGGGTGTTGGTGTAATTGTACTTCTCATTGGAGGAATGAGTTATTATCAGGCAACTCACTTCAATTCAAATGTTACGATTAATGACACAAAAGTCGGTGGTCTGAACGCTGATCAGGCAATACAGAAATTAAAAACATCTGGACTAGAAAACAAAGTCTATGTTGATCAACAACAAATTTTAGATGAAAAAGATACAAAAACGGAACTTACGGAAAAAGATTTGCCTCAAGTTAAGAAACTATTAAAAAGCCAGTGGACATTTTTCCCTTCCTCAAAGGAAAAAAAATATTCAGTGCTACCGGAAAAGGCGGATCAGTATCGTAGTGAAACGATGAAAAAACTTGTAGAAGAAAAGCTCATCTCTATGAATGAAAAATTAAAAGCGCCTCAAGATGCTATGGCGAAGCTTGAACAAGGAAAAGTTGTTATTTCGAAGAGCGTTGATGGAAAACAGTATGACGTTACTAGTCTACTGAAAGATTACGACAAGCAGAAATATAAAAGCGAAATTCATCTGAAGTCTACATACATACAGCCTATTAAAGAAGACGATCCGATTGTCAAAAAAGAGGAGAAAGCACTACAGAATCTTCTTGGGCAGTCTGTTGAGTATAAAGTGCAGAATGAAGTGTATCCTTTAAAAGCGAAAGATTTAATTCAGAATGCCTCTATGTCAAAGGATATGAAAGTTACAATCGATGCGAGCGACATTAAGAATAAGATTGCTGAAATTAATAATGCTAAATCAACATTAAATAAAAATTTCAGCTTTAAAACCCATTCCGGTTCGGTCATATCAGTAAAAGGACAAGGCTACGGCTGGGCACTAGATGTTGAAAAAGAAACAAAACAAGTTCAACAAGCTTTTGAAAAGGGTGAAAAATCGCTATCTGCTTCTAATATCCATGGAAATGGTTGGGAGAAGGAAGGTATCGGTTATGAAACAACATCGAATAATGGCATCGGAGACACGTATGCGGAAGTTTCAATTGCAGATCAACAAATTTGGATTTATAAAGATGGGAAATTAGTCGTCACAACAAATGTAGTAACTGGTAAACATAGCACGAGTGAAGATACATCACCAGGTGTGTGGTACGTTCTATATAAACGAACACCATACACGCTGAAAGGCAGCGCAGTAGGTAAAGCTGATTATGCAGTTAAGGTAGATTACTGGGTTCCATTCACAAATAGCGGCCAAGGATTCCATGATGCAGGCTGGCGAAAAGACTGGGCAAATAATGCTTATTTAACAGGGGGATCAGGCGGGTGTGTAAACCTTCTTCCTAATGTTGCAAAAACTGTATATGACAGTTTGAACACTAATGATCCAGTTATTGTGTACTAGAAAATAGCTACGTATCAAGAAATAAATAAAGCAGGAAATCTTATCTGATGGTACATGAAAAAACACCTCTTGAATTCGCATATTTAGTGTGCAAATTCAATGGAGGTGTTTTTTGTTTGAAAACAAGAGTTCATTGCCTATAAGAAACGAAGTAGAAAGAGATTGAGATGATAAATAGATATTCAAATAGTCAATAAAATTGACACTGAATATCATTTTCATTTATTATGAAATCGTCGCATGTAATTGGACATGATTTTTGTGAAAAAGTTTACTTTTTTATTAATATAATAGATTTCTATTAAGGTGTCCCATTTAAGAATTTAAGCGTAGGAAAGGGTAAAATAAAAATGAACTGGAAAAAAGGCGGATTATGGATTATTATTTTTTTCATTGTAAAAGGTACGATTTCTACACTTTTAATAGTTACAGGTGCTAAATATTTTGATTTGTCATTTATGCAACTTTTCGTACTAATACTGATCTTATTACTGATTTCTCTCATAAGTCGAAAATTGCTGCATAGACATAAACAAAATAAAAAGCAAAAAGAGCTAAATATATAATGGAGCCCCAGAGACCTTTGGATTTCTGGGGTTTTACTATATATTTAGCTTTTTACTATTTGTGGAAAGTAAAACTCCCAGTTCAAAATTTAGGTGGGTACAGAAGTTTGTTGGGAGCTGATTAAAGTTTCACTTTATTTCATAGTGCATGATCTATGTTGATTAAAGGAAGTCACTGAATTTGTTGCTACAATTATTAAACAAGGACTGAAGAGAGCTTTTTAATCAATCTGTATTTTAAAGCTAAAACCGAGCATACATTATGCTCGGTTTTCAATAGGTAGTTTAAATGTAAAAGTACTGCCTTCTCCTAATTCACTTTCAACGGTAATTTCTCCTCCGTGTAGTTCTATAATCCATTTTACCATCGACAATCCTAAACCTGTGTTTCCATTGTTTGAAGATGTTCGTGCTGCGTCAACTCGATAGAAGCGGTCCCATATTTTCGCAACATGTTGCTCGCTGATGCCTATGCCATTATCGGAGACTTTACCTATTATGTTGGTTTCATCCCGGAACAGTTGCATATTCACAGTGCCGTTCGCTTTGCTATAAGCAATCGCATTCGTTAGTAAATTCATTAATAAACGCATCATCAATGTTTGATCTGCTTTAATAAACAGGTCTTCCTCTATATTTGTTGTTATATTAATCGAAGCTTCTTGAACCATTAATGAAAGCTCTTCTACAACGATTTCCGTTAATTCACTCATATTGATACATTCAAATTGAAAAGTATTATGCTTTTCTTGGTCAACTCGTGCTAATAATAAGAGTTGCGAGATTAACGCGGACATTTTACGCGATTGCCTTAAAATTACTTCTAACGATTCTTCCATTTCTTTCGGATTATTCCTCTGCGATAAAGCGTATTCGCATTGCGAAATAATAACAGATGTTGGTGTTCTTAATTCATGAGATGCGTCAGATGTAAATTGTTTTTCACTTTCGAATGATGTCTCCAATCGCTCAAACATTTTGTCAAAGGTTTGTGCTAAATGATACATTTCGTCTTTCGATGAACCTTGTAAATTAATTCTCTTCGAAAGGTCTTTACCATCACCAATTTCACTGGCTGAATCACTCATTTGTTGCACAGGTCGAAACGCTCTTTGCGTAATAAAATATCCTCCCGCTGCTGCAATGAGAATAAGTAATGGAAATGAGATGAGTGTTACCACAATAAGCGTATTCATGGTCGATGATAATTGATTCATGGTCATTATGCCACGAACCCAGACTTGCTCATCGCCGCCTACATTATGGAGAAAATCATATACTATCCATTCCTTATTACCGTCTTTAATGGTTTGTATTTCATCGGATTTAAGCGATACCTTTTTATTAAAGGTTGTTGGATTATGTCCTGCCAGCAGCTCACCTTGTTTACTATAAATGATGATATTTACTCCATCTTCTAAGGCTTCAAATTCATCGTCAATCTTTAACTGCCCATGCTTATATTCGATATCTTCAACACTTTCTTTTACTGTGCTCTTCAATTGATTTTTCATATTAAAAAGCAAAACTTTATCTGAAGAAGTTAAAATAAAAGCTAACACGAGTGCCATAATAATTACAACTAGCCCCGTATACCATAGGGTCACTCTCATTTTTATTGATAGTCTTTTCATGATTCTACTCGCAATACGTAACCAGTTCCTCGTACTGTATGAATTAACTTCGTTTCAAACTGGCTATCAATTTTTTTGCGAAGATAGCGGACGTAAACATCAATAATATTCGAGCCACCTTCATAGTCGTAATTCCACACATGTTGCTCAATTTTATCTCGTGTCAACACAACTTCTTTATTACGAATCATATATTCTAAAATAGCAAATTCTTTACTGGAAAGATTGATAACTTGATCTCCTCTTGTTACTTTATGCATATTGCAATCCACCACTAGGTCAGCGATTTCAAACACATTAGATGTATTTCCTGTTTTTCTTCGCATCAACACTCGAATTCTTGCTAACAGCTCATCAAAAGCAAAGGGCTTTACTAAATAATCGTCCGCACCTAAGTCGAGTCCTGTTACGCGATCATCAATTGTATCTTTAGCTGTAAGAAGCAAGACAGGAGTTGTATTATTGTCCGCACGTAATCTTTGTAATACTTGTAAACCATCTATTCCGGGAATCATAATGTCAAGCACAATCAAATCGTAGGTAGCCATGCTTATATAATCCAAAGCATCTTCTCCATTCCCACATCCATCGACACTATAATATTCTGCATTTAATCGTTTTACTAATATATTTTGTAAGTCTTTTTCATCTTCGACAATAAGAACTCGCATTAACATTCTCCTTTTCTTCTTATTTATATGTATCACTATAATTTCAAAACATTAAAGAAAGATTAGAAACTATTTAATTATATCATTTTATTTTTTTGCGCATTAATCTTCCTTTAATGTTTGTTCAGTAATATAAGGACATGGATAAGGTGCACATGTAAAGGGAGGAGAACATAATGGGAAAATGGATGATGATTGGAGCAATGTCTTGTTTATTCTTAACAGCTTGTTCGACTCAAGCTGATAACGATACAGAAGTACAACAACTGAAAGTAGAAAACGATACATCACAAAAAGAAGGTGCTCAACTACAACAAGAACCACACAAAACAGGGCCTGCTATGAATGATACTAAGCAAACACAAGATTTCAAAAACGAAGTCACATCTATTGTAGAAAAGGCAAATAATACGAAACCAGTTGGAGCAAAAGAAGATAACTTAAATACGTACTTAGCAGCAAAAAAAGAAATTGACCAATTAGATGACAAGATAGATCTATCTGATGATCAGCTAGAAGCAGATTTTCACGCTGGAACGATAACTGTTGAACAATATCAAATACAAGAAAGAGAACAAGATATACTTGAAGATCAATTAGAGCAAGCAGAAAATGTACTTGAAGCAAGATTTGGAATAAATGATTAATTATTAAGGAGTGGATGGAAATGTTAAAACATAAAAAGAAAATAATTATAAGTGTAATTGCTATTTTAGTAAGTGGTATTGCTATTGTTGGTGGATATTATGGTATGGGCTACAATTATGCGAAAAAGAATGAAAACTATACAGAGAAACAAGTTCGTGAAATTTCTTTAGCTCATACAAATGGAGAAATTATTAATGTGAAAAAAGAATTCGAATTAGAAGATGACAACTTAGCACAATCTAAATTTGAATATGAAGTGGAAATCAAGACACCTGATAATCTGTTAAATATTTTAAAGGTTAGTGCTAGAACAGGTACAATAGAAATCAATAATGAAGATTAAAAAATTATCGACAAATAAAATATCGCGTATTTGAAAAAATCCAATAAGCTGCCCATATGGGCAGCTTATTTACATAATTCTCGTTAACAGTAGTCAATGATGCATATAATTTTCGTTTTGGGGGTAATTGCTTTTCTTAGCTTGATAGTGATGGGATGAGCTTCCGATTGTGGAAAATCTCCAGGCTTCTATTAGTTGGTTAGTGGAAGAAAAATTTGTTCCACAGCCCGTAAGTTATTATAATACATAAAAATTAAATTCTTCTTCTGCAATTCATTCAAATCGGCCAATTTCCGCATCTTTTGAATTCCCTGAAAGTGCTAAACCTAAGCAAAAAAATTAACCATCCTATGCAAGAAAGTTTAGATAGCTAAAAGCATATGTTTTATTGAAAGGGTGTGATTGAATTATGGAACGGACGAATTGGGGAATTGGAGGATTAGTATTTGTTGGCTGCATGTTTCTTGGCGGAGGAGTGGGATCTATATTAGGCGATACTCATGCTGGATGGCTAATAGGAATGGGCGCTGGATTTATTGGGATGGCTTTAACGAGACTGGTCAGAAAGTAATATAACGGGATTCTTCTTATGATGAACAATGTAATTAATTAATGGCATAAGAGCTCTATAAATTATAGCTAGAACCTTATCTTTAGTATTTGTCTTTTCTAAATTTCTCCATACATAGATACGATTCTCAAGTTGGAGGCTGGCACCTTAGGGTGTCTTTTTTATGCTCTTTAAAAATGTTTTAACATATAATAGCCGAGTTAATTCAAGTAATCAAGCTAATAGATTTCGTTAGATTGCTATCATTTTTTTGTAATAGAATAGATTCATTACCGTTTCAGACCGATGTATTCATTCATAACCTAACAGTAAAAGGGGGATGATTAAAGGCATGGCGATTAATGATGAATTAATTTGTCAACAGTTTGCAAGAATTATCGGTGGCCAAGAAGGATTCGCCGGTGGAAAATGCGTGGCAACAATAAATCGGGATGAAATACAAGCAACTATCTTAGGAAAACGTTTTAGAGTAACAACTTCCTTCTCATTCGAATCAAGAGATAATAAAACTGGACAGGCATTATGTCTAGGTCGGATAGCGCTCTTACAAAAAGAAGTTACTGAATTTGTTGCTACAATTATTAAACAAGGAATAATCGTTTCGTCTATACACAATGAGTGGTTATGTGATGAGCCGAATTTAATTTACGTTAATATCGAAGACGTTGATGATCCGCTAAGTTTCGCAAGGAAAGTTAGAAGAGCGTTATGCAATTAACCAATTTATTTAGTTAAATGAGCAATATAAAAGGATCTTTAATTGAAAGATCCTTTCATACATAAGATGAAGGTTTTCCCTTGTATTTTATTAATTAAGTTCGCTTGACTAGCAAACGAACTTGGAGGGAGTACTGGAACCATACAATAAATACATTGAGGGGGCATGTTTGAGCTATGGACCTATCCCCCCGTTCTAATTAACTAAAAGAAGAATTTTCCCATACCGATTAGACTACTAAGCATTCCGATTCCATTCATGGTTCCTTTTCCTGCTGTCAGTAAGTTTCCAAGCATTCCTGGCTGCCCGTTATTCCCCCATCCTGGAGAATTTCCAAAAACACCCCAGTTATTATTGGTATTAAAATGAAAAGCTTTGGCTGGCGGTGATAGTAAAGCGGCAATATGACCTTGTGCGAACATCCCTGTATGATTGAATGGTTGGGGCCAGGGGATGGGAGGTTTTTGAAAATTAAAACCTGCATGGCCTGGTAATGGAGCCCAATTAGCAGGATGTCCTTGGGGCATCATCCCTGCATAATGGATTGGCTGACCTAAAGGGAAGGGAGGGGGCTCGGGAGTGAAACCCGTATAATTGGCTGGTGAATCCCAACCAAATGGATAGACTCGACAACTCAAATTCTCAGGAACCTTCAGACCATCCATTCCCTGAGCTTTAGTTATTTGAGGTTGTGAATGTAATGATGACATTGAAATTTGGTTATTATATTGCTCCCCGTTTCCATTTGAATTCAAATACCAATATTGGTGCATAAGCTTATTCCCCTCACTTTAAAAATGTAATGTTAGACTTAGCCTATGTAATATTCCTTTTTATGGATGGTTACATAACTAGATTTACAAGCCCGTATTTAAAGGAATGGGTGTGTGGTCTTGTTGATTTATTCCGCTATTTGTGGACAGTAAGACACCGTCCCCTCAAAATTCAGCGAAAGCAAAAAAGTTAGATGGGGGGCTTTTAGAAGGGTATTTTCAGTTGCTCCTTTTGTTTATTTCAGCCTAATTTAATTTCGGTTAACAAACGTGTTTATAAAGGTTTAATCAACAAAAAAAATTTAAAATGTTATGTTGAGCAAGTAGAATTGCTAAAAAGAGAATATCCATTCGAAGAGTTTGGCAAAATACTGCAAGGACAATGTATTCTTGTGCAGATATGCAAAAGATTTAAATGAATCAATGGAATTTATAATGAAGGGGCAAATGAATATATGAGTGAAACATTACATAAAAGAAAACCACCATATTTAATGCTTGTAATCCTTTTTATTGGGGCATTTGTTTCATTTCTAAATAACTCGCTTTTAAATGTAGCTTTGCCATCAATAATGAAGGATTTAGACATTAAAGATTATTCGACGATCCAGTGGCTTTCTACAGGGTATATGCTTGTAAGTGGTATATTAATTCCGGCATCAGCATTTTTAATAACCCGCTTCTCCAATAGGAGCTTATTTATTACATCTATGGTGATTTTTATTTTTGGTACGGCCTTAGCGGCTTTAGCACCGAACTTTAGTTTATTACTTACTGGCCGGATGGTTCAAGCAGCAGGTTCCTCAGTCATGGGGCCTTTGTTAATGAATATTATGCTAGTAAGCTTTCCAAGAGAAAAAAGGGGAACAGCAATGGGGATTTTTGGATTAGTTATGATTACAGCTCCAGCAATTGGACCGACACTATCGGGTTATATTGTAGAGTATTATGACTGGCGTTTGCTTTTTGAAATGATTTTACCGTTAGCAATCATTAGCTTACTGTTAGGGATTTGGAAATCGGAGAATGTCATGAGACAAAACAAAAATGCAAAACTTGATTATCTCTCATTACTATTATCTTCTATCGGTTTTGGCGGTTTGTTATATGGATTCAGTTCTGCAAGCTCCGACGGTTGGACGAATAAAGTTGTTTTAACAACCTTAACCATAGGCGCTATTGCCCTAGTTACTTTCATTGTCCGCCAATTAAAAATGAATGAACCGTTATTGGATTTACGTGTTTACAAGTACCCAATGTTTGCACTTGCGTCTGTAATTGCGATTGTTAACGCAGTGGCCATGTTTTCGGGTATGATTTTAACACCAGCTTATGTACAAAACGTCCGCGGTATTTCGCCGCTGAGCTCTGGGCTGATGATGCTTCCAGGTGCGGTAATAATGGGGATTATGTCACCAATTACAGGTAAACTATTTGATAAATATGGCCCTCGTATTCTTGGTATAGTAGGACTTTCTATTACAGCCGTTTCAACTTATATGCTAGCAAACCTGCAACTCGACTCTAGTCACACGCATATTATTCTTATTTACACACTGCGGATGTTTGGGATGGCGATGGTGATGATGCCACTTATGACAAATGGTCTTAATCAATTGCCAACGCGCTTAAATCCGCACGGTACAGCTGTTAATAATACAGCTCAACAAGTGTCCGGTTCGATTGGTACTGCTATTCTTGTTACGATTATGAATTCTGTAACAAAAACAAAAGCTGAAAGTCTAATGGTTGATGTAGATCCTACAACCTTCACAGAGGCTACGAAGGCAATGTTAACTCAGAAGGCTTTATTATCCGGAATTCAATATTCATTCTATGTAGCGCTTGGCATGAATGTTGTTGCACTACTATTAGTTTTTTTCGTTAAACGTGTAGATACAAGTGCGGAAGCTGTCGAGAGGTTAAATCGGTAGAGTAAAATAAAACTTAAGATCATGATTCCTATAAGTTTTTGCTGTTTAGTTAGACTATGAAGAGATGCAAATTTCTGCTGCTAAGGCGCTGGTATTTAAATTTGGAAAAGAACCAGTGAAATAATTATATATAGTAAAAAGGATCTGATATTCATATCAGATCCTTTTTCATTAGTAACACAGTATACTTGCTTATCGTATTTGTTTGAATTGACATTAGGAACTACTGGTTTTCCCAATACTACAATCTTTAGCTCTCAATTTCTGATAAACATTATAATAATACGCTTCATTTTAATTTAGTATTTTCTCTGCAAGTTATAAATCTAATATCAACAAACAACTTAGATTACCAACCTTATAAGCAATATCATAATCGTGAATAGTTAGGGAAAAGATAAAATAAGGTAATCAATTACATATCTTTATCCCAGGCGATTCATTGCTATCTTCTTTTTATTGAATGGGATATTTTATTTCATGCTTTTTTGAAAGGGTGTTTTTAATGGATAAAAAAGTATCTGCCATTCCTCAACCGAAAACATATGGATTGCTGGGGAATCTCCCATTAATCGATAAAGATAAACCGACCCTATCCTTTATCAAGATAGCGGAAGAGTATGGTCCCATTTTTCGAATTCAAACTTTAAGTGATACCATCATTGTCGTTTCTGGACATGAACTGGTAGCAGAAGTCTGTGACGAAACAAGATTTGATAAAAGTATAGAGGGTGCTTTAGCGAAAGTTCGCGCCTTTGCTGGAGACGGATTATTTACAAGCGAGACTCACGAGCCTAACTGGAAAAAAGCTCATAATATTTTGATGCCTACATTCAGCCAACGAGCAATGAAAGATTATCATGCTATGATGGTTGATATTGCTGTACAACTCGTTCAAAAATGGGCACGGCTTAATCCGAATGAAAACGTAGATGTTCCAGAGGATATGACTCGCCTTACATTGGATACAATTGGTCTATGTGGTTTTAATTATCGATTTAATAGCTATTATCGTGAGACCCCTCATCCTTTTATTACTAGCATGAGCCGTGCTCTAGATGAGGCGATGCACCAATTACAGCGGCTGGATATAGAAGACAAACTCATGTGGAGAACGAAACGTCAATTTCAGCATGATATTCAATCTATGTTTTCTTTAGTAGATAATATTATTGCTGAACGTAAAAGTAGTGGAAATCAGGAAGAAAATGATTTACTTTCCCGTATGTTAAATGTGCAGGATCCGGAAACTGGTGAAAAATTAGATGATGAAAATATTCGTTTCCAAATTATCACTTTTTTAATAGCTGGGCATGAAACAACAAGTGGATTATTATCTTTTGCAATCTATTTTTTATTAAAGAATCCAGATAAATTGAAAAAAGCCTATGAAGAAGTAGATCGGGTTTTAACAGATCCCACTCCAACATACCAACAAGTTATGAAATTAAAGTATATCCGGATGATTTTAAATGAATCGCTACGTCTATGGCCTACTGCTCCAGCATTCAGTCTCTATGCAAAAGAAGATACAGTGATTGGTGGGAAATATCCAATTAAGAAAGGAGAAGATCGTATTTCTGTTCTTATTCCACAGCTACATAGGGATAAAGACGCGTGGGGAGACAATGTGGAAGAATTCCAACCTGAACGATTTGAAGAGCTGGATAAGATTCCCCATCATGCTTATAAGCCATTTGGAAATGGTCAACGAGCATGTATCGGTATGCAGTTTGCACTTCATGAAGCCACACTCGTAATGGGGATGCTTCTTCAACATTTTGAATTCATCGATTATCAAGACTATCAGCTGGACGTAAAACAAACATTAACGCTAAAGCCTGGTGATTTTAAAATTAGGATTCTACCCCGAAATCAAACTATTAGCCATACTACTGTTCTTGCGCCTATAGAGGAGAAACTGAAAAACGATGAAATCGAACAGCAAGTTCAGAAGACTCCTTCTATTATTGGAGCCGATAATCTTTCGCTTCTTGTTCTGTATGGATCGGATACAGGGGTAGCAGAAGGTATTGCAAGAGAACTAGCAGATACAGCTAGTTTAGAAGGTGTTCAAACGGAAGTGGTAGCACTTAACGATCGAATTGGAAGTCTGCCAAAAGAAGGGGCGGTTCTTATTGTAACTTCTTCTTATAATGGAAAACCACCAAGTAATGCAGGGCAGTTTGTGCAATGGTTGGAGGAATTAAAATCGGATGAGCTAAAAGGTGTTCAATACGCAGTTTTTGGTTGTGGAGATCATAATTGGGCTAGTACTTATCAGCGAATTCCAAGATACATTGATGAGCAAATGGCTCAAAAAGGAGCAACAAGATTTTCTACACGTGGAGAAGCGGATGCAAGTGGTGATTTCGAGGAACAGCTCGAGCAATGGAAACAAAGTATGTGGTCTGATGCGATGAAGGCATTTGGATTGGAACTTAACAAAAACATTGAGAAAGAACGCAGTACATTAAGTTTACAATTTGTTAGTCGTCTTGGAGGATCTCCTCTTGCGCGAACATATGAAGCAGTTTATGCATCTATACTAGAAAATCGTGAACTTCAATCATCTAGCAGTGAAAGAAGCACGCGACATATTGAGATATCCTTGCCAGAAGGCGCTACGTATCAAGAAGGTGACCACCTTGGGGTGCTGCCAATTAATAGTGAGAAAAATGTCAACCGAATTTTAAAACGCTTTGGATTAAATGGGAAGGATCAAGTCATATTGAGTGCAAGTGGACGAAGTGTAAATCACATACCTTTAGACAGTCCTGTTAGTTTATTTGACCTTCTTAGTTATAGTGTAGAAGTTCAAGAAGCAGCCACTCGAGCACAAATACGAGAAATGGTGACATTTACAGCATGCCCTCCTCATAAAAAGGAATTGGAATCATTATTGGAAGAGGGAGTTTATCATGAACAAATATTAAAGAAACGTATGTCAATGTTGGATCTTCTTGAAAAGTATGAGGCTTGTGAACTCCGATTTGAACGCTTTTTAGAACTTCTTCCTGCGCTCAAACCGCGTTACTATTCTATTTCAAGCTCTCCACTCGTTGCACAGGATCGTCTGAGCATTACGGTTGGTGTTGTTAATGCACCTGCATGGAGTGGGGTAGGGACATATGAAGGAGTCGCTTCTAATTATTTAGCTCAGCGTCATAATAAAGATGAGATTATATGTTTCATTCGAACGCCACAATCAAACTTTCAATTACCTGAAAATCCAGAAACACCAATTATCATGGTTGGACCAGGTACTGGAGTTGCACCATTCCGTGGATTCTTGCAAGCGCGTCGTGTTCAAAAGCAAAAAGGTATTAACTTAGGACAAGCACATCTATATTTTGGTTGTCGTCATCCTGAAAAGGATTATCTCTATCGTACAGAACTAGAAAATGATGAAAGAGATGGATTAATCTCTTTACACATAGCTTTTTCCCGCCTAGAAGGATATCCTAAAACATATGTACAGCATTTAATAAAACAAGATAGAATCAATTTAATTTCGTTATTAGATAATGGGGCGCATCTTTATATATGTGGTGATGGAAGTAAAATGGCTCCTGACGTAGAAGACACCCTTTGTCAAGCCTATCAAGAAATTCATGAAGTCAGTGAACAAGAAGCAAGGAATTGGTTGGAACGTGTGCAAGACGAAGGGCGATATGGAAAAGATGTTTGGGCTGGAATCTAAATTCGTCTTAATTAGATAAGTAATATTTAATTCACGAACTTCTTTCGACTAAGTATAACTTTAAACAAAATAAACTGATTTATAAAAACCCTGTATTTTTTATTGAATATGGGGTTTTCTTATTTTTAAATAAAAGGGACGTATATGTTGATTCAAAATCCAACAATCTTTATGCTTTATATACACAACATGAATAAAAAGATGACAAAATTTTTATGGTTAGTATGGTAATTTGGAAACAGAAGTCAGCTTAATCTATGAAAACCTTATCAGAGGAGTGATGTAAGTGAGACAAAATGTTTACGATAATCCGAATTTCTTCAAAAACTACACAGCGTTGCGTGAAAGTGGAATAAATGCTAATGACTTCATAGAACAGCCAGCAATCAAATCATTAATTCTGTGTTTGAAAGGAAAATCGGTACTAGACTTGGGTTGCGGTGATGGTCATTTTTCAAAGTATTGTATAGAAAATGGTGCAAAAAACGTAATAGGTGTAGACATATCCAAAAATATGATTGAACGTGCTAAAAAGTTAAATCAGGATGATAACATAGAATTTATGTGTCTTCCTATGGAGGATATGGGACTAGCCAATCAAAAGTTCGACCTGATTATAAGTTCCCTCTCTATACATTACATTGAAGATTACTCGGCAATGATTCAAAAGATTAATGAATTATTAAAAAGCGGTGGTGAATTTATCTTTTCAACCGAACACCCAATAGCAACAGCTCGCAAAGGAAGCAACCATTGGATAAAAACTGAGGATGGTAATACATCACACTGGGCATTAGATAATTATCAAGAAGAAGGAATCAGAGTACACAACTGGTTTGTTGACGATAGTGTGGTTATTTATCATAGAACTGTTGCTACATTAATAAATACTTTAATTGAACACGGGCTTTCGCTGGATAAAATAATCGAACCGCAATCAACTTTGGCAGGGATAGAGAAAATGCCAGATTTAATAAACGAATCGCGAAGTCCATCTTTTATTATAATCAAGTCAAAAAAACAAAATAATCTTTAAAAATATTTACCGCAATCTGGGAGCTTTTATTGAATTACGAAAACAGCCGTTTCACTAAGGAATGGCTGTTTTTTTAAAGAACATAACCGAAAGCCGTTAAACTGTATGCGTTCAAGTTGCTATCATTTTGTAATTATTTTATAAAAGAGGTTGTGAAAATATTGAACATAGGAGTGAGTGAAAATGGCATATTTATTACAAGTTGATTTTCCGTTTGAAGGTCCTTTTGGTGAAGAAATGGAAAAAGCATTTTGGGATTTAGCAAAAAGTATTAATGAAGAAGAAGGATTCCATTCGAAAATATGGACGGAGAATCAAGAAACGAAAGAAGCTGGAGGCATCTATGTATTTGAAGAAAAACAAGATGCTGAAAAATACGCGGAAATGCACAAAAATAGACTTCAAGCATCTGGTGTTAAAGATATTAGAGTAAGAATTTTTCACATCAATGAAAAGTTAACTAAACTGAATCGCGGTTATAGTAAATAATGAGGGACACGGAATTCAAAAAAGAAGGGGGGAATCCCTTCTTTTTTGAATTGATGCTACAGAAAGAATAGCGTGTTTTTTAATTTAGGGTCATCTCTTTTTGATAGTTTGATATCGATGTGACAATACCCCTTTATTATTTTTCAGGTTACAATACATGTATTGCTTCAATAACATATGATCATTCTTAAGAATGTCATTGAAATGTACCAATAGATGTTAGTGCAGCAAAATAAATTGTGTTATGATGTGAGCAAATATAAAGCTATCTAACGGAGGGATTCACATGCCGCATGTTATGTTTCGTGGAATTACTATTGAACAATTAAAAAGCATAAGCAAGCCATTAGTAGAAGAGCTCGCAGATATCTGTGAGTGTGGTACGGATAATTTCACCTTGGAACTACCAAGTTCTACGTTTGTATTCAATGGTGAAGAAATAGAAGCGTTTCCTCTTATTGAAGTGAAATGGTTCGAGCGTGGACAGGAAATTCGTGATCGATTTGCCAAGGCCATTACTACATATGTAATGGATTTTGGACTTCCAGAAGTAGAGGTTGTATTTACGGTTTTCACAGAATCAGCGTATTATATTAACGGGAAGCATTGTGCAAATTAGAGCTATTTGAAAGATTTTTATAACATTAAGAAAAGAAATAGGAGAGAACACCCTATTTCTTTTTATTAATATAATAAAATGTGATGACTAGATCCAAAGTAATGATAATAATTAGAAGTACCAAGTGTATAAGTGCATCCGTTTTCCCATGTTGCAAAGACTTTATAAAGAAATCCCATTCTGTTTCATAGGGAGGCTCTGACCAATTTCGTTGCATTCCGAAAGCTATTCCATTTATCAATTTAGCCAAGAAGACTCCTTCCTCAAGGAGCGTGAAGGACGTAGCCTAGGGAGTAGGAGGGAGATGAATTGGCATCGAACAAGAGATGCCAATTCATCTTAATTGTTCGACATATGTAAAGTGTTACCGGACAATTTGTCATAATCACTTCACTATCAATCGAATGTACGTTTGGTATATGATAGATATATATATATCGAAATGGAGGTGAAACGAAGGATGATCAATAAAGCGTATAAATTTCGTATCTATCCAAATAAAGCACAAGCGATCCTGATCAATAAAACGATTGGTTGTTCTCGTTTTGTATTCAATCACTTCCTATCTCTATGGGATAATGCATACAAAGAAACAGGAAAAGGTTTGACATATGGTACATGCTCTGCCAAACTTCCTGCAATGAAGAAAGAGTTTGTTTGGCTAAAAGAAGTGGATAGTATTGCTATTCAATCGTCTGTTCGCAACCTTGCGGATGCTTATACACGCTTTTTTAAAAAACAAAACAGTGCCCCGCGTTTCAAATCTAAAAAGAACAACGTACAATCTTATACCACAAAACAAACAAATGAAAACATTGCTGTTGTGGGAAACAAAATGAAATTGCCGAAACTAGGTCTTGTTCGATTTGCCAAAAGTCGTGAAGTAAAGGGACGTATTTTAAATGCTACGGTTAGACGGAACCCTTCTGGCAGATACTTTGTGTCATTGTTAGTTGAAACAGAAGTGCAAGAACTTCCGAAAACACATTCTTATATTGGAATGGATGTAGGATTAAAAGATTTCGTCATTTTGTCAGATGGAACAACCTATAAAAACCCTAAATTTTTTCGCTCATTGGAAGAGAAGTTGGCAAAAGCACAGCGTGTTCTTTCTAGAAGAATGAAAGGATCTTCTCGCTGGAATAAACAACGAGTAAGGATAGCTAGGATTCATGAATACATAGCTAATGCTAGAAAAGATTACTTGGACAAAATCTCAACTGAAATCATCAAAAACCACGATGTTATCGGTATAGAAGATTTGCAAGTATCGAATATGCTAAAAAATCATAAGTTAGCAAAAGCGATTAGTGAAGTATCTTGGTCACAATTTAGAACGTTGCTAGAATACAAGGCAAAATGGTATGGAAAACAAGTCATTCCGGTATCCAAAACATTTGCTTCAAGCCAATTATGTTCTTGTTGTGGGTATCAAAATAAAGACGTTAAGAATCTAAATCTTCGTGAATGGGATTGTCCTGAGTGCAATAGTCATCACGACAGAGATATTAACGCAAGTATCAATCTTAAAAATGAAGCTTTAAGGCTTCTAACCGTAGGAACTACGGGGATAGCCTAATGAATTAGAAGCCACTAGGCTTCTGTACTTAGGAATCTCCCACTTCAAACAGTCCGTAAGGACGTTAAGTGGTGAGTAGTTCAAGAAAAAGATAATACTTAATAGGATCCTTCCAACAAATACGGCAACTACTTTTAAATTCCAGTGTTTTATCTTAATTATATAAAGGATTGGAAAGAGTATAAGGATCCAAAAAATAATAATATAGATTGTATTTATCATTCTTTACTCCTAATAAAATAATTTTTTTTAATATAGGTAAATTTTCGGATTGAAGGTATGTTTTATTGTTACTAGTTAAAAACAAGGGCCGGAATTCCGGCTCTTTTTCTATCCCGCAAAATAAAGGTTTACTTCATCTCTCCGTCTCAAAAAACTCAATCCATTCTCCATCAGGACCAGCGAAGAATATGTAACGTGTTCCATCTGGTAATGTTTCAATTTCTTCTCCTAGTAGAAAGGTTACTTTTTGTTTCTTTAGTCTTTCGATTTCATCCTCTAATGAATCCACTTTAAAACAAATGTGATGTACTTTTCCTTCTGCCGGAAGGGAAGAGTTGTAACCTTCAATGAGTTCAAGTATCGTTTCTTTCGATTCTTCCACACCTAAAAAAGCGAGTTTTAAGTCTGGATTTGGGTGCCCCATACGTTTAATGAGCTGTAAGCCAACTACTTCTTTATAAAATGAAATAGATGTTTCTAAGTTTGTAACCATAAGTCCAACGTGTTCGATTCGTCTAACTGGCATGTGGATTCCTTCTTTCTGAAAATTATATACAATATATTATTGAAAATTAAGAAAATAAGCAAGATAAAAACCTTACAAATTTTAGCGTGTTATATGGTATAGTGAGAAAGTATGTTTGGGGAGAAGGAAGGAGATTATACGATGAATACAACTACTCAAACTCCTTCATTATCGGAAACAATGAAAGAGTGGCATTATGCATTAGCATATGAAATTAAACATTGGAAAACGATAGGTGGTAGTAAAATCTCTATCATGAACGGTCGTTTTTTATATACAGATTATGAAAGTACAGTATACGTATTTCAGCTTATTTCGGAAGTAAGCTTACCTGAAGGTTCACCAATTCGAATTGAGTTCGATGGTGAGGAAGCGACAGGGGAAGTATTATCTGTACATGGATTAGAAATCGAATTGAAGTTAAATGATTATATACAAGGTGAAATACGAGAAGCCGTTTTATACAGTGAACCGTGGCAATTGTTAGAACAACTACAAGAGCGATTGAAAGAGGCACATAAGGATAAGTTAAAACGTAATCGTATAAAGCGTCTTGTTGATGGGACGAGCAGTCCGAAACATATTGAAAAGATGAAAAATACGAAAAATGAATTGGCGTATCGTTCTTTTTACAATCCAACAACGTACGTGTGGGGACCACCGGGAACAGGGAAGTCTTACAATTTATCGCGTATTATTTCTGCTCATTATCAAAAAGGAAAATCGGTACTTGTGTTAGCTCATAGTAATGCGGCAGTAGACGTATTAATGAGTGAAGTAACGAAGCAAATTGAGAAGAAGAAGAAATGGACGCCTGGAGAAATTGTTCGTTACGGTTATAGTCAACATGAACATATACGAAATCATGAAACGTTACTTGCATCGAAGTTAGTTGAAACGACGAATGGATCTTGGGGAGAAGAAAGACTCTATTTAGAAGAGACGCGACAAGATCTTCGTGAAAAGATTTTATCATATAAAGCGACTTCTGCTGATAAGAAGCGTATACAAGAGATTGAAAGTGATCTTCGAAAGCAAAAAGCGAAAATTAAAGAAGTAGAAAAAGAATACATTGAAAATGCGAAAGTAATCGGTGCGACTTTATCGAAATGTGCAATTGATTCACTTATTTATGAGCGTACATTTGATTTAGTTGTCGTAGATGAAGTAAGTATGGCTTATGTTCCGCAAATCGCATTAGCTGCTTCACTTGGGAAACGTATTGTCGTTTGTGGTGACTTTTTACAGTTACCTCCGATTGCGATGGCGAACCATGAACTCGTTCGAAAATGGCTCGGTGAAGATATGTTTTATCATGCAGGGATTGTTGATTCTGTAAATAAATCAGAAGCACATCCGAACCTTTTTATGCTGCAGGAGCAAAGACGTATGCATACGGATATATCTAAGTTTACGAATTCATTTATTTATAAAAATAGAGTGTACGATCATCCATCTGTTTCAGAGCGTAAAGAACTTGCGAAACTGCAACCGTTCGCAAATGAGGCGAGTGTTTTATTTGATACGAGCTTAATGGGAGCCTTTTCTTTAAAAGACGCTGCTTCCGGTTCTCGTTTTAATATTATGTCTGGTTTAGTAGCGATGCAAATGATGTTAATTGGATTGTTAGACGGTGTTCAATCTATCGGTGTAGTTACGCCTTACAGGGCACAGTCCCGTTTTTTATCAACGTGTATTAGAGAAATGTTGCAGAAAACGAAATATCAAAACATACCAGTTTTAGCGGCGACAGTTCATAAGTTTCAAGGGTCTGAAAGAGATATGATGATCTTTGATACGGTAGATAGTTATCCGCAAGAACGACCTGGCGTGTTATTCTTTGACCATAAAAATCATCGCCTCGTCAACGTTGCAGTGACAAGAGCGAGAGGGAAGTTCATTCAATTATCAGATTGCCACTACATGCGTAAAAATCTTTCGAGAAAACAAGCGTTATCGCAATTAACAGCTCATATAGAACGTCACGGAGATGTGTATGATCGCACGACATCAAGACAATTGTGGGAGCGAAAGATCTCGAAACGTTTACGCTGGTTTATGGAAATGAATCTTGAAGAGCCGAAAGGGTTATTGAAAGATATTTTAGCCGCAAAACGAAAAATTATCATTTCACTTCCAAGTACAAAGCAAGTGGATAAGCGAGTCTGGCAAGCGTTAATGCGTACAAATGCGCAAATAACAGTGTATAGTGATGGACCAGTTCCGTTAAAAAATGTAAAGTTACAAAGACAAAATAAAGCATTCCCGTTTATCGTAATCGATGATGAAATCTTTTGGGCAGGAGCACCTCTTACATCTCAAATGATGTTTGAAGGTAGTATGGAATTTCCGTACATATGTGCAAGATTACAAGCACCTGAAACAATTGGCGTATTAAAAGGGTTTTTAGATATTCGGTAAATTCAGATAGGAATTCCTTGACTTTTGCCTGGAATGAACTTAGAATGAAAATAATTTAATATAATTTTATGAAAATTCTTATCACGAGAGGTTGAGGGACTGGCCCTATGACACCTCGGCAGCGGATTCTTTATGAATACTGTGCCAATTCCAGCAAGGTAACTTGAAAGATAAGAAAGAAGCTCATTTTGACTGTATATACAGAAGCCTCTTTCTATCTTTTAGAAAGAGGCTTTTTTACGTGAAAATAAAAGGAGGAAGAAAAATGGGAGCGACAGGAGTAACGTCACAAAGAAAAACAATTGAAGAGAGTATAGAAAGAAATAAGGAAAAGTACATAGAAACAAGTCATAATATTCATGCGAATCCGGAGATTGGTAACCAAGAATTTTACGCATCAAGAACGTTAAGTTTGTTGTTAGGAAGCGCAGGATTTCAGTTGCAGCACAATATAGCTGGGCATGAAACAGGATTTATCGCGCGAAAAAGTTCAGGGAAACAAGGACCAGTCATCGCATTTTTAGCTGAGTATGACGCTGTACCAGGACTCGGTCATGCATGTGGTCACAATTTAATTGGCACAATTAGCGTTGCAGCAGCGATCGCGTTATCAGAAACGCTTGAGGAAATCGGCGGAGAAGTTGTCGTGTTCGGAACACCAGCAGAAGAGGGCGGGCCAAATGGTAGCGCAAAATCGAGTTATGTGAAAGCTGGCTTATTTAAAAACATTGATGCGGCGCTTATGATTCATCCGAGCGGAAAAACAGCTCCAACGAGTCCGTCACTAGCAGTTGATCCACTAGATTTTCATTTTTACGGAAAAACAGCTCACGCAGCGGCCTCACCAGAAGAAGGAATTAACGCATTAGATGCGATTATCCAGCTGTATAACAGTATTAATGCACTTCGCCAACAACTCCCATCAGATGTGAGAATTCATGGTGTTATTACTGAGGGCGGGAAAGCACCTAACATTATTCCTGACTACGCCGCAGCAAGGTTCTTCATCCGTGCTGCAACGAGAAAAAGATGTGCGGAAGTAACAGAGAAAGTAAGAAACATCGCACAAGGAGCAGCGTTAGCAACAGGCACAAAAGTAAAAATTCATCAATTCCAAAATGAAATCGATGAACTACTCGTAACAAAAACATTTAATGACGTCGTAGCGGAAGAGTTAGAACTACAAGGTGAAGAGGTAAACCGTAAAGAAAGAGTAGGAATCGGCTCAACGGATGCAGGAAATGTAAGCCAAGTTGTACCGACAATTCATCCGTACATTAAAATCGGTCCAGATGACTTAATTGCGCATACGAATGAATTTAGAGAAGCAGCACGTTCAGAATTAGGAGATAAAGCATTAATTACATCCGCAAAAGCACTAGCAAATACAGCGTATCGATTAATTACAGAAGAAGGGTTGTTAGAAAAGGTTAAGGAGGAGTTTAGGGAGGAGCAGAGGAATCAGGGGTAGGTGGTTAAAATACAGTTGAGTGTTCTCTTTTCGAAAAGAAATCTGATTAATAAGTGAAAATGTAATAAAAAAGAACATTGATTTTTCAATGTTCTTTTTTATTTACTAATCATTTATTTCTTCGTTATTTTGATAACAAATTTCTTCAGCAATTTCTTGGATGCGATCTAGTTTAATACCATCTTTTTGTTCAATAGATAATGGATGGTCTGTTAGTTCGAGTTCAATATAAGGTTTGTAACCGATTTCTCTAGTATGAACCATTGTTTTTAAACTTACTGTATCTGGATAACAAGGAAGTTGGGTAGATAACCAACCAAACATTGGCTCTAATTCGTTTTCTCTTCCTTTCGTTTCCCAGTAATCAAGCGTCTTTTGGAAGTTTGTTTCACTTAAAGATACCCATACATCCCATATAAAAGGTCCCTCTCCATCTAAAACTGGAATTTCAATACAACCTTTCATAAAGAAATATTCATCATCAATTACACATAGATCTTCATCCATTTCAACTCGACTCTCTAGCTCTTCTTCAGGGATATAGTAAAAATAATCGGGAGCCTCATTCCCATAACATATAGGGAGTTCATCGTGAAATACTCCGCAAAATTTACAAACATAGCCTATTTTTTCGTTCATTAATTTTCTCCTAACCATCTATATCAATTGTGTTTGATCATTTGATTTTAAATAGATTATATCATTTATTTTGTTGATTTCTCTCACAAAGAAGCAACTTTTAATGTTAGCGGAGGATAATACGTATCCTTTTATCAGAACGACAATTTCTCCTCAAACTCACTCTTTAAAACAATTAAAGGAGACGATAATCCAAATTGCATTAAGGAGTCTAAAAATGTAGCGAGAGAATCCATCGAATCGCTCATGACCTTCATCATATAATTAAACTCCCCGCTAATTCGATATAAATCAGTTACTTCGGGAGCGGCATTACAAAATTGGATGAAATCAGAGCATTGACTCGTTTTAAACATGATGAATGCTTGAATGTTCTTATTAATTTTAGAAGGCTCAAATTTCGTTCGGTATGCAGCTATAACGCCTTGATTTTCAAGTTTGTTAATGCGTTCTTTTACAGCAGGCTGCGTCATGGATATAATACGTCCTATTTCTGAAACAGAAATTCTCGCATTTTCATACAACAAGTTCATAATTTTATGGTCAATTTCATCTAGTTTTACTGCGTTTTGCATTGGATAGCCCCCCTTTTTTATTTTCTAAAGTAAATCGCAAATTATAACTATAATATCATAAGTGAAGGAACTAAATTACCTATAAATCTATATTTAAAATTATTAGTATTTGCTTAAAAATATAAGTATAGGATTTATTAAACGAAAATTTAGGAAGGGTGGAAAAAATGAAGAATCTTGATGGGAAAGTAGCGTTAGTAACAGGGGCGAGTCGCGGTATTGGTCGTGCGATTGCGATGAGATTGGCAAACGACGGTGCATTAGTTGCAATTCACTATGGCCGAAATAAAGCAGCTGCAGATGAAACAATTAGTGAGATTGAATCTAATGGAGGAAAGGCATTCTTAATTGAAGCGGATTTCAATTCAATTGATGGTGTCAAAAAGATAGTAGAACAATTGAAGAATGAATTACAAATAAGAGTTGGTACATCAGAGATTGATATTTTAGTAAACAATGCAGGGATAGGTACACAAGGAACAATTGAAAATACGACAGAAAAAGTTTTTGATGAAATTATGGCCGTAAATATTAAGGGACCATTCTTCTTAATTCAGCAAACATTACCATTACTACGAGCAGAAGGGCGCATTATTAACATTTCATCGGCCGAAGTACGACTTGGTTTTACAGGATCAATTGCATACGGTTTAAGTAAAGGGGCATTAAATACGATGACACTTCCTCTAGCTAAACAGCTTGGAGAAAGAGGTATAACAGTGAACACAATTATGCCTGGGTATACGAAGACAGATATGAATGCGAAATTGCTAGATAATCCGGAAATACGAAATTTTGCTACGAATTCATCTGTGTTCGGACGAATAGGGCAAGTTGAAGATATTGCAGATGTAGTAGCATTCCTTGCTTCTTCTGATAGCCGCTGGGTAACAGGGCAAATTTTAGATGTTTCTGGAGGATTTTGTTTATAGGGGCACTACTTCATACACATCAAGCTAATATTTTCATATCCCCCTAAATTAAAATTTTCTTTCTCTACAGATAGCTATTTTGAGAAGCCGCTCATTTTTTCGTTTTGAGGGCATTTCTTTTTCTTAAGTTGATGGGTATGTATGGTGACCCCTATTAGACGATAGTGAATTAACAATTTCGGGGTTCAGTTCCACTTTATTCAAAATAAGATTTTTTTGCAGTAAAATCAATGTTAGTGGAACTTTTTTAATCAAACTTTTTTCTAAATTAAAATAAATCCTTGCAACATTTAAATTAGCACTATATAGTTCTAGTTATGAAAAAGGTAAAATTAATGAATCAAAAACGTGTGATTGAAGTAGCTGCAACATTATTTTTAGAAAAAGGGTTTGCTTATACAAGTATGGATGAATTAGTACGTGTAAGCAAAGTTTCAAAGTCTAATGTGTATTATCACTTTTCTAATAAGGAAGTATTATTAGAAGGGGTCGTTGATTATTGGATTGAAATGTATCAATCTGCAATTGATGACGTACTTTCTCAGAACCAATTTTTAGTTGAAGATCGTATCCAACTGTTTTTAAAGCAATTATCACAAGGAGTTCAGTCGAGAGAGTATAAGGGGAGCTGTCCATTTATTACTCTTTATATTCAAAGTCCTAAACAGGCCACGCAAATAAAAGAAAAAATAGGTCTTTTTTTTACAGGATTACAAAAGAAAGTTTCTCTATTACTTAAACAAGGGGTAGAGAATGGAGAATTCAGAAACACGATTAATATTGATGAGGTTGCATCACTTTTTATTACAAATCTTGAAGGAGCGTTATTTATTTCAGAAACATTGAAGGATGCAACTGTAATTATGAAAACAGCAGATCATTTTTTAAAATTGCTTCGATAAAAGAAGCATTTTTTTTACATCAAATTAGTACTAATTAGTACTAAAAAGGAGATTTTATATGAGAACAGTATTTTTAACTGGTGGAACAGGCTTTATTGGAAAGCAATTAGTAAAAGAATTAGCCAAAGAGGATGTTGAAATTCTTCTTTTAGTAAGGTCGAAAAGTAAAGCAATACGCATTTTTCAAGAAAGAGGCATCTTAAAAAAGGCAGTTATGCACTTTATTGAAGGTGATTTGACGAAAATAGATTTAGGTCTAAGTGCTGAAGATAAGGAGAGGGTATTGAAAACGGATGTGATTATTCACGCAGGAGGCCCCATGGATATTCAAGTGACAAGTAAAGAGGCAGCTTCCGTATTTTTAAATGGCGCCAAACATATTAGTGAATTAGCTAAAAGTATTCATCAATTGAAGGGCTTGCAACAATTTATTCATGTTGTAGGTTATATGAGTCCCTTTGATGATAAAAATAGCAAGATTGCAATTGATGTGTTTAAAGAAGGAAACAATTATTTGAAAATGAAAAATCCATATGAGAGAACAAAATTTTTAGCAGATCTTTATATCCGTCACCAGGCATCAGCAGTAGGTTATCCGCTTTCTGTAATTAATCCGCCAACTGTAGTCGGTAGTAGTAAAACAGGGAGTACAGAGCAGATAGCAGGATTAGGTTTGCTTGTGATGAGTATGCGAAGAGGGCTCATGCCAGTGATTCCTGGAGGTAAGGGATATAGGTTACCACTTATTTCAAACGATGAGCTTGCGAAGTTTATTGTGCAGGTTTTCAGATTGGAACAACCGACTATTCAAACATATACACTTGTTGAAGACAAACAGCACGATCAGAACATTGCTGAATTATTAAGTATTATGTCGGAAAGTATGAATATGAGGGCACCAAAAATCTCTGTCCCAATGCCACTTATGAAAGCAATTATGAATAGTGGAGTAAGTAAAATAACAAAAATTCCTTCTGATGGACTGAATTTTATTACAAAACGAAAATTTTCAAATGTTTCAGCGAAAAAAATTATGGGAGGAGATTGGTTTAAGAAGACGAGTGTAATGAAATTTTTCCCTGCCGTAGTAGCTGATCTGGATTATCGAATGATGTATCAAAATGGCCAGCATAATCATTTATTTAAACGAACATTATGCGATAACACTACCCTTTACCAATTACAAGGAGAGGGTAAACCGTTTATTTTATTACATGGTTTATTGAGTGATGGAGAGGATTTATTTCCTTTAGCACAAGAGCTTCATGAAAAAACTGGTCAACCTGTATGGATCTTGGATCTTCCAGGTTTGGGACGTTCTCCTTTTAAACAAGAGAAAAATCTTCTAGATATCTATTTGAATGTAGTGAAAAAGTTATTGGAGAAAGCTACTAATGGTGCACATCTAATTGGCCATTCATTCGGTGCGTTTATTCTTCTGGAAGCATTGGTACAAAAGTACATAGATAAGAAGTATTCAATCACTTTACTTCAGCCACCTGTTGCTAAAAAAAATGCTAAATCGCTAAATGTTCCCCAAGTTATGAACAAATGGACATTAAAATTGGCAACTACTAATTTGATAGGGCGTTATTTATTAAGTAATGGTTTGTTTGAAAGTATGGAGAGCATCCCTGAACATTATATCGAAAAAATAAGTAACAGTTTTACTTCTCCTAGAATTTTAAATACTACGGTTCAGCTTAACAGTTTACTACTGAAAAACGATCAAGGTGATTTCAATGAAGTAACAAAGTATAATCTTCACATTATTTGGGGGAGTATGACAGAGGCTATTCTGCTCCATCGCATCTTGGTAAGGTTGATTTTGTTCCATATGGCCATCATTTTCCTCTTAGCCATCCGAGTGAAACGGCAACATTAGTAATAAAAAATAGTAATACTAGCAGATGAGAGTGTGGGATAAATAAACAGTGTGTAGTAAGATCGTTGTGTCTTTGAAATAAAATCGTACTGTTTGGGGCCCCACTCCATCACCATCAGACTAAGAAACGTAAATACCTCAAAACGAAAAAATGAACATTTTGCACGCTAAGCAAAAAAACAATAAGCTGTCCACATGGACAGCTTATTTACATAATTCTCGAAAGCGGAAGTTAAAAGTATTAATTTGAAACAAAGATGTACCGTTTTAAATTCTATTTATTTTCAAGTTAATGTGATATATTTATATCATAAAGAGCGAAATATATCACACAGGAGGTTTATATGAAAAATAAATTAGCTTATTTAGGATTTCTCGGTTTTTTGGGTTTTTTAGGTCCGTTCTCATTTTTAGGTAATATTTCATGGGCATCTTATTTTTTCGGTTTCTTTTTCTTCTTCGCATATGCAAAAGTCGTACCAGATGAGCTTTTTATGCTACATGTTCGCCTTGCAGCTACAAGAGCCTTTTTCATAGCACTAGTATTAGGTAGTATACTACTCTTAAGTGTTTTTATTCTTGAAAATCTACATGTAATTCGGTTCTTTGTTATATTTTCGTTTTTCATACCTTTAGGTACATTCATAATTAATTTAGAAATATTTGAGCGTAGAGAAAAGAAAGGGATGCAAGATGCCACTTAAAACTCGAATGAAAGAATATAGGGTAAAGCTAAGTATGTCTCAAGAAGATTTAGCCAATGAAGTTGGTGTCAGAAGAGAAACAATTGGCAATCTCGAAAATGGAAAATATAATCCTTCATTCAAACTTACTTATGATATTGCGAAGGTTTTGAAAGCACCTATTGAAGTGTTATTTTGGTTTGAAGACTAGTTTAATTCTAGTACAAGTGAATATAAGAGGAAAAATGATGAATATTCTATTCATGCTCGGTTAACATAACGTCTCATTATCGGTAGCAAGTTTTTCATAGAATCCTTGTTTTTACTAAATTTTTTGTCTCTCTGTCTATCTATCACTTATACAAGATTTTATACATCATTGATATAGCGGAGATTCTAGGGGTCTTCGCTATTCTTTTTTGCATAAAATCTTGTATAGAAAAGTAGTTAGACTAGTGTGTTTTACTCCGATTCATTTCAAAATATAATTGAAAATCCATCTTTAAATTAAAAAAGAAGGTGTTACCTTTATATATTAATAACTTCGAAATATTGTATAACAGATAATTTTTATCCCGCTTTAATGGGCAGTAAGACCCCCCACCTCAAAATTCAGCGAAAGCAAAGAAGTTAGGTGGGGGATCAACTGCCCATAAAAGTCCGATTGGTTCAACTAATAATCAGTGGGGGATGAAGAAAACCCCCACTGATTAAAGTTTCACTTTATGCATTATTGATTAGCATTGCTTATTGTGCTAACGAATCAGGATAGTGTGGCGACCGACAAACTAAATAGTTGATTATCCTCAATTATTAGAAGGAAAGTTCTATCATTTTGCGAATTTATTAGACATAGACGAGTGCTATAATTTTCTATATCTACATATAAGAGGTGACTACGCATGAATCAAAGACCGTCAGAAGAAGAATACGCCGGGAACTCCGGCGAATATATCCGTTTGGTACCGAACGGTAACATCATCGATATTCTGCTCGCCCAGGAAAAACAAATGACCGAGCTCCTGGCATCGTTGACCGAAAGCCAGTACGCGTATCGGTATGCTGAAGGAAAATGGACGCTGAAAGAAGTCGTGGGCCACATTGCAGACTCGGAACGCGTCATGACCTACCGCCTGCTCCGGTTCGCAAGAGGGGACCAGACGTCTCTGACTGGTTTTGATCAGGAATTGTTCATGCCTCCTTTCGGAAGTTGGACAACCGAGCAATTGGCCGAAGACTACCGGGCCGTACGGCAATCAACGATCACATTGCTGCGCGGGCTACCGGCGGAGGCGTGGACCCGCCAGGGCACAGCCAACAACCTAAGCATTACGGTGCGCGCCCTCGCGTACGGCATCGCAGGACACGAACTTCATCACATGGGGGTCATCCGAAATCGGTACTTGAGTTAATCTTCGGCTGAGGCCTTTGGAATGGAACTAACACCTCTCATCCAACCTTAGATACCGTTCTTATTGGGGTCCCGCCCCACAACCATCAACTTAAGGATTTAGACTATTTTTGAAATTAAAAGCACATTACTATTCTCTTATGTTAATGAGAAAGGGTGACGTGCTTTTTATGAATATGTACCAAAAACAAGAGTTATCTTTATTTGCCGAAGAGTTATATCGATTTTTTTCATTTGGGGGTATTTGTTTTTCTTAGCTTGATGGTGATGGGGCACTACGCTATAATGGTCAAATTAAAATTTAAAACAGTTATAGAGACTCCATTCCTCGGAAACATTGTAACTATTAAGTTGTAAAAAGAACCGTAGTTTTTTATTTTTGAAAAGGCTATGGTCCTTTTTAGTTGTAGCAAAGATATGATGGGAGGAGGTTTTTGTAAATCAAAAAAAATCGATTAATTAGTTGCATAATAAATTAATCAGCGTATATACTATAAATATCAAAAAAAGTTGATGAAGGGAGAGTGAACTACAGTGGCGCAAGATTTTCAGCTCTATGAGAAAAAATTCAAAGCATTAGCGGATCAGAAGCGTTTAGAGATTATGTATGAACTTTGCCAGCGGGGACAAACTTGTGTGTGTGATCTAACAGAGGTTTTTGAAATGACGCAATCTAAGTTGTCCTATCATTTAAAAATTTTATTAGATGCAGGTTTAATTGTAAAAGAAACAAAAGGTACGTGGAGTTATTATGATTTAAATGATGCGGAAGTAAATAATTTATTATCAGAAGAATTGTGCTGTATTTTTAGAAAAACAGGCAAAGGTAGTTGCTGTTAAAATTTTGCACTATTAATCAAAAAAAATTGATTAATAGTATTTAAAGAGGAGGAATAAGCTATGAGATATGTTCACGTTGGTATAAATGTTACGGATTTAGAGAAGTCTATTCAATTTTACGAAAAGGTATTTGGTGTGTCACCAGTTAAGGTGAAAATGGATTATGCAAAATTTTTATTAGAGACGCCAGGACTTAATTTTACGCTAAACGTACGAGATGAAGTGAAGGGAAATCAGGTAAATCATTTTGGTTTCCAAGTGGATACAGCTGAAGAAATTACATTTCATAAAGAAAGATTAGAAAAAGAAGGGTTCTTTGCGCGTGATGAGATGGATACAACTTGTTGCTATGCGGTTCAAGATAAGTTTTGGGTAACGGATCCTGATGGGAACGAGTGGGAATTCTTTTATACAAAAGCACATAGTGATGTTCATAAAATTGAAGATCCATCTTGTTGCACGACTTCTAACGTAGTAGATAAAAATTCTTGTTGTTAATAGGAGATGGAAAATAAAATGAAACGTTTATCTTTTCTAGATCGATATTTAACACTATGGATTTTTCTAGCTATGGCTGTTGGGATTGGTTTAGGGTTTGTGTTTCCTAGTGTAGTAGACGGACTAAATACATTACAAGTTGGAACGACGTCCATCCCACTCGCTGTTGGTTTAATTGTCATGATGTATCCACCGTTGGCGAAAGTTCGTTACGAGGAAATGGGCCGGGTATTTAAAGATGTAAAAGTATTGGTTTTATCTTTAGTGCAAAACTGGATTATTGGTCCTGTACTTATGTTTGTTTTAGCAATTATTTTTCTTCCAGATAAGCCAGAATACATGGTCGGACTCATTATGATTGGTTTAGCACGCTGCATTGCAATGGTAATTGTTTGGAACGACCTTGCAGATGGGGATAAAGAGTATGCAGCAGGTTTAGTGGCTTTTAACTCCGTATTCCAAATGTTATTCTTCTCTGTTTATGCATACGTGTTTGTAACAGTCATTCCAGAATGGTTAGGAATTGAAGGGGCTATTGTCGATATTACAATGGGAGAAGTAGCGAAATCAGTATTTATCTATTTGGGAATTCCTTTTATAGCAGGTATGTTGACACGTTTTGTACTCGTTAAGTTAAAAGGAAGACAGTGGTATGAAAAGGTGTTTATACCGAAGATTAGTCCACTTACATTACTTGCATTACTATTTACAATCATCGTTATGTTCTCTTTAAAAGGGGAAATGATTGTTAGCGTACCATTAGATGTAGTAAGAATAGCAATTCCGTTATTAATCTATTTTATTGTAATGTTTTTTGTTTCTTTCTTTATGGGAAGAAAAATTGGTGCAAACTATTCGGTGACTACAACGTTAGCATTTACAGCAGGTAGCAATAACTTCGAGTTAGCAATTGCTGTAGCAGTTGGTGTGTTTGGTATTCATTCAGGCGCAGCATTTGCAGCTGTTATCGGGCCGTTAGTTGAAGTACCTGTAATGATTGCACTTGTAAACGTCGCTTTTTGGTTTAAGCGTAAATATTTTAATGATCAACCAGTATAATTTAAAAATAAAGGCGGAAAACAACATGGAAAACAACATGGAAAACAAAAAGACAATCTATTTTTTATGCACAGGAAATTCATGCCGAAGCCAAATGGCAGAAGCATGGGGCAAACAATATTTAGGCGATAAGTGGAATGTATATTCTGCAGGAATCGAAGCACACGGAGTAAATCCAAATGCTATTAAAGCAATGAACGAAGTAAATATTGATATAACGAATCAAACATCGGATATAATTGATGCAAATATTTTAAATAACGCTGATTTAGTTGTTACTCTTTGTAGTCATGCGGATTCTGTTTGTCCTTCGACACCTCCGCACGTAAATCGTGTTCACTGGGGATTTGATGACCCAGCAGGAAAAGAATGGTCTGAATTTCAACGTGTTCGCGATGAAATTGGAGAACGTATAAAGCGATTTTCTGAAACAGGGGAATAAATAAAGGAAAGAGCCAATCTTCTATCGTATAGGGGATTGGCTCTTTTTTATTTTATATTTCATTGGTTGAAAACAACTATTAAAACGAATAGAGAATATTCTGTCATGGTGGTAAAGTTAGAATAGAGCAGTTTCAGGGGGGATAACATATGATTTCTGAATTAAACAAGACTGATTTTTATAAATGTAACAGTTTAGTAAATGAAAAAGGGCAATTGGAGGTAAAGGCTGTAATTGCAGGGGTGAATCCTGGTCGTATATTTGTAGATAACATCTATTCTCCTAATTCAGGACTTATTTGGTTAGGGAATAACGATGGCTTCTTTTTTATAGGAAGTGCAGAAAATGAAAAGTTTAATAATGAAATGAATAGTTTTATTGATAATGTGATAGAACCTGAGGCAAGAAAGGCTGGACTAAATTGCTTTGAAGCAATTGGTAATCATTCAAAGTGGAATAAAGCAATCGAAAAAATATTTCAACATCGTAATTTAAAGAGTTGGAATCAAAGAGTGTATACGCTAAAGGAAGAGGATTATGAGGGGAATCGTGAACCTAAAATTGAACAAGGATATACAGTACTAAAAATGAGTAAAGCTCTCTATGAAAATCAAGGGAACGTATTTAAGAATATTGAATTTTTACAATCAAAAATTTTAGAATTTTGGTCCTCAACGGATGAATTTTTTAATGAGGGAATAGGTTATTGTATTGTTTTTGACAACATGATTGTAAGTGTTTGTTTTTCGGGGTTCGTCTTTGACAATATACACTGTATAGATATTGAAACGATAGAAGGTCACCAAGGGAGAAAATTAGCTCAAACGATAGCTCATAGTTTCGTAAAAGAGTGTTTGGAGAATAATATCATTCCATATTGGGACTGCATGGATTTGAACAAGCCTTCTGTCGCGGTTGTAGAAAATGTAGGTTTTACAAATGTGTTTAATTATGTAGGTTATTATTTTCCTTTTGAGTAAATGAAGTGTATTTTACAAACCTACCATCGAGGGTTTTTTACATGTAAGGAGAATAAGATGAAGCAAATAATAAAAGACATATTAATAAACTACTTTAAAGAAATTCATTCACTAATAGTTGAAGAAGAACTACATAAGAATAGCTGGCATACAGATTTACATTATAAAATCATGGTGAATGGGAATCGGTATTCCGCACGATTTATAAATAGCAATCGAACAATTAATCCAGCCTTTGGGATGTTATCAAATGAACAATTGAAAGAGCAAGTACGGTTTACGTATTATTTACGAGAGCATGGAATACCATTTATGCAGATTAAGGAGAATAGGGCGGGAGATTCATTTACATTAGTCACTTGGAATGATGAACAGTACCGATTTGTATTGTTTACTTGGATTGAAGGAGAACATATTACTCATTGTACAGAAACCATGGCGGAAGTTTTTGGAAAGGAAGCAAGAAAGATACATGATATTTCTAGTACGTTTCAAAGTCCGATTTTTCAAAAGAAATCTCATTTAGATGGATATGGTGAGTTTATAAAGTTGTTAGAAAATAAAGGTGGTACATGTAAGGAATTGCAGAGGTATATGGATCTAGCTACGTATCATTTAGAATGCGCACATACGAGTGATTTGGAGTTTATTGTACAAACTGATTTAAATCCTTTAAATGTCATATGGGATTCAAATCAATGTGTAAAAGGGATTGTAGATTTTGAATTGATTGCATATGTTGATCGTATGGAAGGACTAGCCTTTTTAATAAAGTGGTATTCTCGAACGGAAGGAATAGAGTCACATGTAGTATGCTCGAAAGTTGCTAGAGCATTTTTAGAAGGGTATAAAGCTAGTAATATTTTAGCTTCAAATGACTATAAAAGGCTTTCTTCACTACTATGGTTATCTGGTAGTTTAAATTGGAATTTTGTTAAAAAGACGTTGAGTCTATTAGGTGACGAGAGAAAAGCAGAGAAACATTTGAGAGCTTATAAAATAAGAGGAGAAAATCTATCTGTATTGGTAAGTAGAGAAAGAGCCAATTCATATAAGTAGGTTTTTTGTTATATACCAATTATTTTTTCGGGAATGTCTTTTGCACAAATGCATTCGTAATAACAGACTATTTTCGTAAAGGTTATAACTTATAGTATTATAGAGATAGATTAATATAAAAAAAGGAGGATAACAATGACGAAATTATCTTATAGTGGCTTGAAATATGGAAATAGTGATATGGAAGTAAAATTATTGGTGGATGTACAAAATGATAGTTTTGAAATAACACATACTAACGAAGTCTCTCTAGTAATGAATAAATCAAAAGGTGAATATATCGTAGTAAATCGAAACACATTGAAATTTGAGGTTGTTGCATAATACGAAGAGAATATGAAATAAATAAACTTTATGTGCTTGACTAGAGAAGTCCCATTATTGCTTGGGAAAATAGCACCAATCAATTACTAAAAAAACAGCCATCGATTTGGCTGTTTTTTTAGTAATAAATAATTTTATGGAAGCTCCAATAGGCTTGTGGATCTTGTTTATAAACAGATTCAGCAGTTAAAGCAGACAATTTAGATTCTGTTCCGTGGAATAAAACATTTACATATGAAAATTTAACTTTTCCTGTATCGATATAGTCTTTTTGAAGCTGAGGAAAGATACGCTCACCCCATGCTTTACAAGCAGGACACTTAAAGTCGCCAAACTCAATAATAGAGACTGGTGCATCTTCTTTTCCTAAAGTAGGTTGCTTGCCGATAGGAGGTAAATCTTTTATTACTTTATTTGTAGCAACTTTATCTTCTTTATTTAGCACGACGAAAGCTGTAACAGCAGCGAAAATGATTAATGTGGCAATGAATAATAATTTGATGTGAGAGTTTTGCTTTTTTTTCATGTAAACACCTCGGATTTTTTAAATTTAATACATAATAGGCGGTTTTTATTTAGCGAATTTTTTTAATATCACGGATCATATCTTCATAAGGCGTGTTTTGAATGCCTGAATACTTCTTCACAACTTTCCCATTTTTATCTACAAGATAAAAGCTTGTACCATGTATAACTTGTGTATTATTTTCTGGTTTAGTTACAAGTGTTTGGAAGTTATCTTTTGCGAATTTTTCAATTTCTGGTCGTGTATACCCTGTTAAAAAATGAGTTCGTTTCGCATCCATTTCATATACTTTCATAAACTCTGTTATTTTTTCAGGTGTGTCCACTTCAGGATCTACACTAAACGATACAAACTCTACATCTTTAATACCTTCTTTTTGCAACATGTTTTGAAGTTTTGCCATATTAGCTGTCATAGGAGGGCAAACGGTTTCACAACTTGTAAAAATAAAATCGGCTACCCAAACTTTATCTTTCAATTCAGATGAACCAAACTTTTTTCCATTTTGATCTGTAAACGTAAACTTTTCTACATCCCAATCGAGTGAATCTCTTAATTTATTATCACTACATGCTCCTAAAATCGTAATGATAGAAATAAGCATAAGTAATGTAATGACACGCACTTTTTTCATATGTACATCCTTTCAAAATTTATTTAAGGTAAGGAGCTACTAAGTAGCCCCGCATCTTATTATTGGTTTCGTAATAAACGCATACTGTTTAGGATTACAATAAGCGCAGCGCCTGTATCACTTAGGGCAGCCATCCAAAGAGTAAGCCACCCTGGGAAGATAAAGGCAAGGGCGATAAATTTAATAAGTAATGAGAACCATATATTTTGTTTAATGATGTACAATGCTTTCCGGCTAAGTTTCATCGTATGCGGAAGTCTTTCAAGATTATCGGCCATTAATACAATATCTGCCGTTTCCATTGCTGTATCAGTTCCAGCACCGCCCATGGCAATTCCTAGATTTGCAGTAGCGAGGGCAGGGGCATCATTAATACCGTCCCCAATCATAGCTACTGTTTTTCCTTCGCGTTCTTATTTGTCATGACAATTTTCTCCTTTTTGAGACAAACAAGCATCGTGTTTATCACATGAGGCTACTTCATTTTGTACTTCATGAAAAACAACATCAAACATAGTGAGTAACTGTTCAATTTGCTTATTGCGTAAGGAATAGTGGACGTATTTTCCTTCCTGTCTACCTAGAATGATTCCGCATCCTTTTAAACAGTTTAGGTGCTGAGATATGTTTGACTGATTTCCTTGAGTGATTTCCACAATTTCAGATACTGTTTTTTCACCATCCATCATACATTGAAGAATTTGTAATCTTGTTTTATCAGCAAAGCCACGTATGAACTTGGCTTTTACATCTGAATCATTTGAGTTGCACAATTGTAATCTCTCCATTCGTATTAGTAATTACTAATATGTTATTCTTTATTCATATTAGCATTGGCTAATATGTGTGTCAAAAATGAATTTAGAAAAGTTTGATATTTTTGTTTTTTAGAGGAAACTTTTATGTGAATTTACATTCGCGCTATATTTTTTTGTTTGAAAGTTGCCTTAGTGCAAAATGATTACATACACGAAAAAAAGAAAGGGGAGTGCACAAAAAATGGATAAGGCTATAATTGTCAAAGATTTATTTGTATCCTATCAAGGGAATCAAGTAGTTCAAAACGTTTCTTTTGAAATTGAAAAAGGAAAACTCGTTGGAATTATCGGTCCAAACGGTGCGGGGAAATCTACTTTAATGAAAGCTGTTTTAGATTTAATCCCAAGTGATAAGGGATATGTTCGGATTCTTGGAGAGGATATTCGAAGCGCTAGAAAACATGTTGCATATGTACCGCAAAGAAGTGATATAGATTGGGATTTCCCGATCACAGTAATAGATGTCGTACTAATTGGAACGTATCCATGTTTAGGGATGATGAAAAGGCCGAAGAAAGAGCATCGGGATTGGGCGTTTGAATGTTTAAAAAAGGTCGGAATGGAAGAGTTTAAAAATCGTCAAATTGGTGAGCTTTCAGGTGGACAACAACAACGTGTCTTTTTGGCGAGAGCGCTAGCACAAAAGGCAGAGATATTTTTCTTAGATGAACCATTTGTTGGAATTGATGTAACAAGTGAAGAGACAATTATTAAAATTCTTAGAGAATTACGTATAGAAGGGAAAACGATTGTTGTTGTACATCACGATTTAAGTAAAGCAGAGTCCTATTTTGATAAATTACTATTACTGAATAAAAGCTTAATTCATTACGGGGAAGTACGACAAGTATTAGAACCAACTGTTATGTCAAAAGCATATGTGAATCAAGGAATATTGTTTAATAATGCAGCGGAGGTACATTCATCATGAAGATTGTAGAATTTATAGATGCATTAACGCAGTACAGTTTTCTGCAGAAGGCGCTTTTAACTTCCGTTATGGTAGGAGTGATTTGTGGGGTAATAGGATGTTTTATTATTTTACGAGGTATGGCATTAATGGGTGATGCGATCTCACATGCCGTTCTTCCTGGAGTAGCACTTTCTTATATGATTGGTATGAACTATTTTATAGGGGCGGTTTTAACAGGTGTTATTACTGCCGTCGGAATTGGATTTGTAAGTCAAAATAGTCGAATTAAACATGATATGGCGATAGGGATTATGTTTACATCTGTTTTCGCTGTAGGGATTATTTTAATTACCTTTATGAAGAGTAGTTCGGATTTGTATCATATTTTATTCGGGAATGTTCTATCAGTTCGCTCTTCCGATATGTGGATGACACTTATTATTGGAGTTGTCATTATTGGTCTTGTGATTCTGTTTTATAAAGAACTACTCGTATCCACTTTTGATCCAACGATGGCGCAAAGTTATGGGTTGCCAAATAAGTGGATTCATTACGGCTTAATGATTCTACTTACAATGGTTACAGTAGCATCGCTTCAAACTGTAGGAATTATTTTAGTTGTCGCTATGCTTATTACACCAGCGGCTACAGCGTATTTATTAACAAATCGTTTATGGGTCATGATTTATTTAGCTGCAGGTATTGGTGCACTTTCATCTGTAGTAGGGCTATATTTTAGTTTCTCTTATAATCTTGCTTCAGGTGCAACAATTGTTCTTGTCGCAACATTCTTGTTCGCATTGGCATTCTTTTTCTCGCCGTCACAAGGTTTGTTTTGGAGAGCTATCAAAATTAGAAAAAATAGAGCAGAGTTGTCATAATTGATTGGAGGATAAAGATGAAATTTAAAAATGTTTTATTATCGCTACTTTGTATTTTCGTATTTGCATTAACAGCGTGTTCGAGTAACACTAATGGAAAAGAAGAGGACAGTGGAAAATTAAAAGTTGTAACTACATACTCCATTATATATGATATGGTGAAGCAAATTGGTGGAGATAAAGTTGAGATTCATAGTCTTGTTCCAATTGGAGCTAACCCGCATGAATATGATCCACTACCAAAAGATGTTATGAAAATGACAGATGCAGATATGGTGTTTTACAATGGGCTAAACCTAGAAGAGGGCGGAGCATGGTTTGAAAAACTATTAAAAACGGCAAATAAATCAGAAAAAGATGCACCTGTTTATAAAGTAAGTGAAGGTGTAGAAGCTATTTATTTAGAAACAAAAGGATTAGAAAAAGAACCAGACCCACATGCATGGATGAATATTAAAAATGGTATTGTATACGCTGAAAATGTGAAGAAGGCATTAATTAAAGAAGATCCTAAAAATAAAGAGTTCTATACTGAAAATGCCGACAAGTATGTAGCGGAACTCCAAAAGCTACATGATGAAACTGTGAACAGAATTCATCAAATCCCAGAGGAAAAACGTTTCTTAATTTCTAGTGAAGGTGCATTTAAATATTTTGGAAAAGCATATGGAATTAAGACGGGATACATTTGGGAAATTAACTCAGAAAATCAAGGTACACCAGATCAAATTCGAGATGTTGTAAGTTTAATTCAAACAAACAAAGTGCCAGCTTTATTTGTTGAAACAAGTGTAGATCGACGTAGTATGGAAACTGTTTCAAAAGAAACAAACGTACCAATTGCAGGTACAATTTTTACAGATTCACTAGGTAAATCAGGTGAAGATGGAGATACGTATTTGAAAATGATGAAATGGAATATAGATACAATTATTAATGGGTTACAAAAGTAAAACCTATCTGTTTATCAAGGTAGCGTAACTATTGAAGATTTTTAAAATAAGAGAAAAAAGGCCAACTCCTAGGAGTTGGCCCTTTCGTTTATGTATTATGTTTTAATTTTCTATGTTTAATAATTAGGATATACCCAATGTAAATCGGATGTAATTGTACAAAATTATTTAGTTTAAGTCGCGATATATAATACACGCCTCGTTGGTCCATTTGATCTAAATCGTCCAGTGAATAATAGCCTAAATCCCGAATACATAAATCGCCAGGTCGTAATGTTGCTAAACATTCTGTTCCAAAGGTCTTATCAGTGTTCTTACCCGGTTCAACTTGAAAATTTAAAACCTGTCCACTATGTAAATCATATTCTAATTGAATCTTTATACCTGCTGTTTGTGCACAACCACCCGATCCAGGATACACACTAGCTAAATGTTTTGGCACTTGAAAAATCGTCGCATCTAAAATACGAATCTGTTGAAAATAGGTAATTGAAGAGCTTGGAATCACTGATGTTTTACAAATTTTATTTTTTAATAATATAGAGAAGATATGTTTTAACAAGCAAGCAGCCTTCTTATTGAAGCGTTTATTTAGTCCTTCTGGACTCATAAGAGTTCCTGTAACAGCATGAAGTTGACTACACAGTCGAACTAAGGAATCACTCGCTACACGTTGACTAATCCATACACAAATAATAGCTAAATCACGTCCTGAAAATTTACGCTTTCGTTGTACAAAAGCTAGTTCTCTAGCGAGTTTTTCTAAAAATGATGGGGTAAGATGTTGATGTAATTCTTCAGCAAATAATTGTAGCTCGCTTCGAATCGAAAGATTCATAAAAATCTCATCCTTTCTAATAATCAAGCTTGTTTAGAAAGAATAACGTTTTTTTATACCTGAGGATAGTGAAAACTTCGCGTCTTTCTTACAAATATCGTGAATTCATTTCAAATTCGCACAGTTTTCTGTTAATTAAAGGAGACAAACTTGGATATATATGCTAACATCAGGGAGGAATTGTAAAGGGAACTGGAAAAATGGAGGTAATTATGAAAACTTTCATATATATGGTGAGACACGGGGATTCACCGAAATTTGGAAAAGAAGAGACAAGAGGATTAACTGAAAAAGGAAAATTAGATGTTCAACGAATAACAGATGCATTACAAGGTGAGGGAATCGACGTTGTTATCTCAAGTCCATACAATCGCTCAATTCTAACTGTTCAGCAGTTAGCGAAGCAAATAGGACAAGAAGTTATAGTATTTGAGGACTTAAAAGAGAGAATTTTTATTGCTGAAGAGGAACGAATGTCGGATAAAGAATTATTCCCTTTGATAGAAAAGTCATTCTTAGACCCCGACTTTGCTTTAATGGGAGGAGAGTCTAATGTCGACTGTCAGAAACGTGCTATAAAAGTTTTAAAAGAATTATTAAACACCTATCGAGGACAGAAAGTAGTATTAGGCACTCATGGAGCTGTAATGACTTTGATGATGGGATATTATGACAGTAAGTATGATTTGAATTTTTTACTACAGACATCAAAACCAGATATATATAGAATGGAATTCAATGGGCAGGAATTGGTGGAAGTTAAAAGATTGTGGGAAATTTCATAGATTGACTTTATTCATCCATAGCTTACCTAAATGACGTGTATTATAAGAAAAAGGGTTACTGCGGTAACCCTTTTTCTTATGGCACTGACGGGGATTGAGTTCAACAATATAAAAATTTGGTTTCTTAGCGTACAAAATTCACGTTTTGTTCTTGCTATCCCGAGGTGAAATGGGAGGGAATGTTTTTGGGCAGGATATTTTTAAAGTTATTTTTTAAATCAATCCTATTTGTTTTCTTATGTGGTATTGTTGTTTTTCTATATTTCAGATTATTTTTGTCTGGAGTGTTTCGACAGGATTAGGGAGAGATGATATAGTCGGATTTTCTGATAATAAGTATGTAATTGGTCGTCCACCTGTTAGCTATAATTTATATAAAAAAGATAGTGGAGAAACTATATTAGATAATGTTATTGGTTATAAAAAAGGAAAAACTAAAAGCTATATTCGGAATGAAATTGAATTTGTAGTAATAAATGAGACAAAGGGTAGCTATGAATTGTATAAAATAGAAAAGGCTTCAGAAAAGGATATAGAACGGCTGAAAGAAATGAAGAAATTAGAATAAAAGAGACCATCTGAAAGGTAAAAATGTACACTTGTTATTGTTAGATCTAAAAAATGGTTTAGACTGATAACTGGGTTTTATTTTATGAAAAGAATTATTATTAAAATAAAGCATTAGGGGTTCAGTCCCATGCCCTCAAGCTAATATTTTGAAGTGTCCTCAAAATGAAAATTTTCTTCGTTTTGGGGAACTACCAATTTCTTAAGTTGACGGACATGCGGCTGTACCACATATTAGAAAAAACGATATTTTGATGCAAAGTTATGGTGCAAGCAAGAGCATTAAAGTTCTATCGCTAATTCTTTTTTTGATATAATAGATGTGAAGCAGGAAATAGATAGAAAGATACTGCTAGTAATTTATACTTAAAATGTAGGGAGATTGAACAGATTTATGGGGAATGAAAAAGAAATTAGTTCCGCTAAATTAATATGGAAGATGACGCGCCCACATACATTAACGGCGACGTTTTCTCCTGTAATTTTAGGGACAGTAGCATCACTGTATGTTACAGACATTCATTGGCTTTTATTTATTGCGATGATGATTGCATGTTTAGCATTGCAAATAGCAACGAATTTATTTAATGAGTATTATGATTTCAAACGTGGATTAGATACCGCTGATTCTGTTGGAATTGGTGGTGGAATTGTCCGTCATGGATTGAAGCCAAAAAATGTATTAACAGTTGCGCTTTTATTGTATGTGGTAGCAGCAATTATTGGAGTTTATATATGTATGAATAGCAGCTGGTGGTTAGTCGTCATTGGTTTAATTGGGATGGCGGTTGGCTACTTATATACAGGTGGTCCATTACCAATTGCGTACACTCCGTTTGGAGAATTAGTTTCTGGATTGTTGATGGGGACATGTTTTGTACTCATTGCTTTCTTTATTCAAACGAATACGATAACGATTGAAAGTGTATTAATTTCTATTCCAATTGGGATTTTAGTCGGTGCAATCAACATGTCGAATAACATCCGAGATATCGAAGAAGATATTAAAGGTGGAAGAAAGACATTAGTAATCCTCCTTGGGAGAGAAAAAGCCATAGTAACACTAGCTGTAGCCTTTTTCATTGCTTATTTATGGATCGCGGCGATTGTATTAATGGGTTATATAAGCCCTTGGGCATTAGTTATGTTCCTAGGTTTGAAAAAGCCAATCTCTGCAATTCAAAGTTTCCAAAAAGGAGCAAAGGATCCCGGATATATGCGCATCGCAATGAAATCAACAGCGATGACAAATACGATTTTCGGCTTCTTATTATCAGCAGGATTGTTAATTAGTTACTGGTTGTGAACTACTCGCCACTTAGCAAAGCTTGAAGTGGGAGCTTCTCAGTTCCACGACGAAAGTAACCTTTCGTCTCCCTGAGCGTTACTTCAGAGCGTTCCACCCCTAGATGTCCAATGATTGGATGCTCTCTTTATACGGTTGATATTTTACGCAGGAACCGAATAGCTTGGTTTTCGCACGCTAGTTTCTTCCTGCAACCTTCTATATCAAGTTATCAAGGAACTTCATATAGCTAGTTTATCAAAAGTTTTTGGCTATGCCAAACCGAAATTCATCTCCTACCTACCGCTGGGCTATCGCCCTTCATGCGCCTCTGGAAGGAGAATTCTTTCGTTAAATAAAAAATATTGTTAAGTAAATTAACCCCACTTTTTCAATTTTAGTATAGAGAGAGTGGGGTTTTTATTTTGATTTTGTTTAACGTTAAGAACATTCTCATTTGAAATGCAAATACCAATAAATTGCAACTTCATCACTTGTCATATCCAAACCTTTATAAACAAGAAAATCAAATCCACCAATTACAAATCCGCATTTTTCATAAAATTTACATGCTGCGACATTATTATTTTGCGTTTCAAGCATGATACCGGGCATGTTGCCTTCTTTTGCCCATTGCTTTGCTTGATCAATTAATCTTTTACCAACCCCGAGTGTACGATATTTTTTATCCACCGTTATATCTTCTATGTAAGCATAGTGATTCCAATTCTTTTTCAATACTATGAATCCGATGATTTGGTTATGTAACAGTGCTATGTAAATTACTTGATTGGGCTTATTTATATATTCATTGTACGTCAGTTCTTCATTATCATTTTGATTTTGTAAATAACTTTTTTCATAACTCGGAACGTCTTCTACTGTATATTGTATGCGTCTATTTACTTTTGAAAGAGAAAGAATTAACCGAGCATTCACTATAAAACTGTCATCAATATCCGGGAGATTGTCTAAATCATTTGTTTCTAACGCTCTAATTAAAAGGTTCATCGTGATACCTCCAAATAATAGTATTTCTTCTGGTTCTTTATGTGATTCAAATCCATTCCAATTACAAAATTATAATAGCATTTCAATAGTAAGGCTATCTCTGCATTTTATCTTTATATCAGCATGCTATTATCTTGATATAACTATGTTGCATTTAGTAGTGACAGAAATAGTGAAAGATTTCTAATTGGTTAAAATATAAAATGAACTATTTCTTCATAAAAATAAAATTAATCGTGGGGAAGATGAAATATGCAAAGAACAATTTTAATTGTAGAAGATGAAGATATTTTACGTGAAATAATGAAGGATTACCTACTAAACGAAGGATATAACGTCTTAGAGGCGATTGATGGGAAAGAAGCATTATCTATATTTGAAGAACATGAGGTACATTTAATTATTTTAGACATTATGTTACCGGAATTAGATGGTTGGGCGGTCTGCCGGCGAATTCGTAAGAAATCTAATGTACCTATTATTATGCTAACGGCTCGGGTGGATGAAGATGATACTTTACTGGGATTTGAAATGGGAGCGGATGACTATGTTACAAAACCATATAGTCCTCCTATTTTATTGGCAAGGGCAAAACGATTAATTGAAAGCCGATATTCTTCCACTATTAATGTATCTACTGCAGACACATTAACTAGTAGTGGTATCCATGTACATTTCCCTTCTCGTACAGTAACTGTAGATGGGGAAGACATAAGTATGACACATACAGAATTTGAAATATTAACGTATTTCATGCAAAATCAAGGGATTGTAATTTCGAGAGAACAACTAATCACTAAAATTTGGGGTTATGAATTCGCTGGGGATGATCGTACTGTTAATAGTCATATCCGTAATTTGCGTCATAAATTAGGGGGAAAAGCGACTTGTATTGTAACCGTTGTTAGAACTGGTTATAAATTTGAGGGACAGGTATGAAAAAAGGAATTGTATTAAAGTTATTTATATTAACTACGGCATTATGCACACTTATTTTAGTGACTATTTTTATTGGACAAACCATATTTTTTAAGCAATATTATTCGAATCGAAAAGTTAATGATATTAAAACGAATATTCAATCCTTTGAAAAGGCATATATAAAAGCTGGAGATGACGCGAAAAGGATTCAAGAGTTGGAACAAAATTTCTACCAAGATAATGCGACATGGATTACAACGCTAGATAGGGTAGGGAATATAAAATATGCAAGTGATTTTTCTTTAGAAATTCAGTTAGATCCTAACGGAAATAACACCTTTTCTGAACGTTCCATTCAAGTACCGTTGTATAGTTTTGTTAATTTAGAAGATATACAAAGGATAAAAGATAGTTTAGAACAGGGGAATCATATTATTATCGATGGAGTGCAGGAAGGTGATGCAGTAGTCCCTGCGATGTTAACAATAAAAGAGAAGAATGTTGGGCTAGAGAACAAGCAATTGTCAGAGAAGCTATATGGCCCAAAAATCGCATCTTCAAAAGGAAATTCACAGTTATATTTAGCAGGAAGTATTAAGAACGTGCAGTTACCGGAGGGTACTGTAGGAACTAACTCTATTTATGGAAATCGTGTGTTAATAGATAGAATAAAACAATTTCAGGTTGATTTAATATTAAATCAAAAACCAAATAATATTACTTCTACAGAAATAGTGGACTATGAAGAAAATGATATTAAATATAAACTATTAATCAAACCAACAATAGATGCAGATGGTAAGGTGAATTATATATTTGCTATGACATCATTACAGCCAGTTGATGAAGCTGTGCAAATGATAAAGGATTATTATGTATATTTAATTATCTTTGTTTTGATTTTAATCGTTTTGATATCGTTCTATTATTCAAATAAAATTGCCAAACCACTATTACAAATAAATGATACTACAAAAAAAATCGCTGGTTTAGATTTCTCAGAGACAATACCTATTACTACAAAGGATGAAATAGGTGCTTTATCACAAAATATTAATACACTTTCTAAGGCTTTGCATTCGTATATTAATCAATTGCAGCAAGATATAGAGAAAGAAAAGCAATTAGAAAATACACGTAAAGAATTTATCGCGGGTGTTTCACATGAGTTAAAAACGCCTTTAAGTATTATGAAGAGCTGTATTTCAATTTTGGAGGATGGTGTTGCTAGTAATAAAAAGGAGTATTACTTTAAAGCAATGTCAAAAGAAGTAGATAAAATGGATATGCTTATTATTGATATGCTGGAGTTAGCAAAATTCGAGTCTGGTACGTATAAAATGGAAATGGATGTTTTCCATATTGATGAGATGATTGATTATATATGTGAGCAATTAACCTCGGATATAACAGCTAAGCAATTACATGTGCATAAACAACTTTCTAAAATTGAGGTAGTCGCAAATCCACATCGAATAGAACAGGTGGTTACTAACTTTATTACGAATGCGATTCGTTACACACCGGAACATGAGAATATTATTATTTCTACAATAGAAGAAAATGAACGTGTAAAAGTATGTGTAGAAAATAAAGGGGCTCATATCGCGCCAGAACATGTAGAAAAAATATGGGATCGTTTTTATCGAGGGGATACGTCTCGTCAACGCTCTAAAGGTGGAACAGGATTGGGCCTTGCCATTTCAAAGAATATATTAGAGCTACATGACGTGGAATATGGTGTTTTGAATACAGAAGATGGAGTATTATTTTTCTTCTATTTAAATAAAAACGTGTAGAATTTTCGTTCTACACGTTTTTATCATTTTTAAACAAAATCGACATTATCTGCATCTTATCTTTATCCGTCTCTATTAATCTATTTATTGTAGATACCGGTTGAAACTAATGATTCAGTCAAGTAAAGGTTCAGCCTTATAAATAATAAATATGAAAATTAATAGGGAAAGGATTGAAAAATAATGAAAGAATCACAAGGTAAGAAAAAAACAAGTGTAGTAACTAAAGTAATAATATCTCTAGGAGTTGTTATAGCAACGACCTTTTTCACATTCTTTTTAATTGGGAAATGGAACTCTACCCCAGCGAAGGGGGTAGCTAATGAAAGTAGTAAACAAGTTAATACGCAACAACAAGAAAAGAAAAAAGAAACACCACCAGCAAAACAGAAAAGACCTGATGGAAAACCGGTAGGAAAAGTTGTCTATTTAACATTTGATGACGGTCCTAGCGAATTGACTGGGAAATTTTTAGATGTACTAAAAGAGCAAAATGTTGCTTCGACATTTTTTATGCAAGGTAGTAATTTACAAAATACAGGTTTTCAGGAAAATGTAAAACGAGCAGTAAAAGAAGGACATTATATTGGTGCACATAGTATGACACATAATAGTGATAAGCTATACAAAAAGGGACAATTTGTACCAGAGATGAAAGAAACGTTAGATCTTATCCATAATATTACGGGTACAACTCCTAAACTAGTTCGTCCGCCATATGGATCTGCACCAGGATTAAAGGGTGAGGAAATTCGTAATCAAATTGTAGAAGCAGCAATAAAAGTTTGGGATTGGACAGTAGACTCAAATGATTGGAAATTAAAAGATAATCCAACTCAGATTATAGAAAATGTAAAAAAACAGACAACAGAAGAAGTAGAAGTTGTTTTAATGCATGAAAAAGCACAAACATTACAAGCTCTTCCTGAAATTATTAAATTTTATAAAGAGCAAGGGTATGAATTTGGGGTATATAATGATGAGGATCATTTTCGACTAAATTTCCAGAAAGATCAACGTTTATAGTATATACATGGTTGTCTTTAAAAATTGGTTTTTATCAGTAAAAATGTTATCTAGTTTTACTAATAAAAGCACTGTAAGGAAGGAAATTGTATATGATTAAAAAAATAATTACAATCCCATTGATAGGTATCATCGCTTTATCAGCTTGCGGAAATCCAGATAGTCAGAGAGAGATTACTAGTCCAGTCTCTAAAATAGACTCTTCTTCTACCACTTTTGAAAAAGAACACATCTCTTCGTCTAATATAGATACTTCGACATTTAAATCTATTTTTAAATCAAGTGTATTTTTAGGGGATTCCATTACAGATGGACTTCATGATATTGATATATTAGACGAAGAAAACATTGTAAGTGGTATAGGGAAATCAATTGGAGATGCTCAAAAAAATATAGAGCAAGTAGTTAATCAAAAACCGGAAAATATATTTATTTTACTTGGGTTATGTAATCTTAGTGAAACAAAAGAATCTACAATAACCCAATATTCTCAACTGATTCAAAAAATAAAAGGAAAATTACCTGATACCAAAATAAATATCCTGTCAATTACACCAGTTACACCAGAACGTACACAAAAAGAAGAGCGTTATAAAAACATTAATGATTTTAACGAAGGATTTAAAGTGTTAGCAAAGAAAGAACAAGTGAATTTTATCGACTTGTCTCCGATATTTAAAGATAATCCAGATCTCTATGTTAAGGATGGCATCCATTTTAAATCTGAATTTTACCCGATTTGGTTAGAATATTTAAAAAATCAATTAAAATAAACAAAAACGTTTTTATTATTAAGTTATTACTGTTAATGTGTTTAATGTTTATAGCTAATACAAAAAGGAAGTGAACTATTGCTAGCTACAATAATTCGCTTCCTTTTTTGTTTAAACCAACACATATTCCCTATCTTGAAATCGACCGTTAACAAACCATTTCAGGGGTTATTAAACACATTTTCTTCAATCAAATTTCATATTCAATCTCAGAAATATAAGCATCAAATTATTCTTCTGTTAAGTTATTTAATAACTAATTTTCAAACTGTTGATTCTTTAAATTATATCTATATAATCTGCATCTCATCTTTACCTATAACGCTTAATCTATATTTTGTAAACGAAAGGTTCGCATTGAAAACAAAAATAACATTGCTATATACACCATCGCTTACGAAATAATGACTTGAGAGGAAGATAGAAATGTTAAAGAAAGTATGTGTTTGTCTACTTACGGGGGCCGTTGCATTGACCTCCGCAGCCTGTGTAAATAACGAGACTGAAAAACCATCAAATAAGGTTACTCAAAATGCTACGCATGAAAAAACATCGAAAGATAGTGCGTATAAACCTATTTTTAAAAATAGTTTATTCTTTGGAGATTCCATTACTGAAGGAATGATTGATCAAGAATTAATCGAAGATAAAAATATTATTGCTGACAAGGGGAAAGTTACAGCAATGGCTATAGAGGAAGATGTTAATAAAGTAGTAGAAAAGAAACCTGAACATATTTTTATGAGCTTTGGAACGAATGATTTACTGATGCCTATGGACCTCGAAGGAAAGCCTATCGAAAATCCAGTTAAGTTTTCAATAGATAACTATTCCAAATTAATACAAAAAATAAAAGAGAAACTTCCAAATGTAAGCATACACCTTTTATCTGTTACACCAGTTACAGATAGCGTATTACAGGAATATCCGCAATATAAACATATTGATGAATATAACGTGAAACTTAAAGAATTAGCAAAAACTGAGAAAGTAGAGTACATTGATTTATCCCCGATCTTTGAAAAAAACAAAGATGTTCATGATTCAGATGGTGTGCATTTTAAAGCTGATTATTACAAGATGCTACTTGAACAATTGAAAGGTTCTGTTAAGTAGTATCTATATTTGAAATTTACAGTTCTTATGTAAGGACTGTAAATTTTTAAGAAAAAACAATTGTAGGAGGTGAAAGAACAATGGTGTTCAGTAGTTTGATTTTTCTTTTCATGTTCTTACCATTAGCTCTTATTATTTATTACGTATCACCTAAAGTTCTTCGAAATTGTATATTATTTATCGTCAGTCTCATTTTTTATGCATGGGGTGAGCCTGTTTATATAGTTATTATGATATTCTCTACTATATTTGACTATGTTAATGGCGTGCTTATAGATAAATATAGAGATAGAAAGGGGATCACAAAAGCGATATTTATTAATTCCATAATAATAAATTTAGGAATACTGGGATTCTTCAAATATTATGGTTTCGTAATAGAGAATATCAATACCCTTTTCAATTTAAATATTCAGGTCGAAACGCTTCCTCTTCCGGTGGGAATCTCATTCTATACTTTCCAAACGATGTCTTATGTGATTGATGTTTATTTAGGGAAAGTACAAGCGCAAAAAAATATTATTTCTTTTGGTACTTATGTTACGATGTTCCCTCAACTTGTTGCAGGACCTATTGTAAAATACAGTGATATTGACAAACAATTACAAGAAAGAAAAGTAACATTTGATCGTTTTGGTGAAGGAATGGAATTGTTTATTAGAGGCCTTGCATTAAAAGTACTTTTAGCTAATAATATAGGACTTCTTTGGACAAGTGTAAAAACAACTTCTATATCAGAACTTACGATCCTTACAGCATGGATTGGGATTATTGCTTTTGCTTTCCAAATTTATTTTGACTTTAGAGGATATTCAGCTATGGCTCAAGGGTTAGGTAAAATGTTTGGGTTTGATTTTCCAGAAAACTTTAATTATCCCTATATATCAAAAAGTGTAACTGAGTTTTGGCGTAGATGGCACATATCGTTAGGATCATGGTTTAGAGAGTATGTATATATTCCTCTCGGCGGAAATCGGACTGGATTAATCAAGCAACTTAGAAATTTACTTATAGTTTGGTTCTTAACAGGATTATGGCATGGAGCGAACTGGAATTTTATTGTTTGGGGATTGTATTTTGGATTATTTGTAACACTAGAAAAGCTATTTCTTTTAAAATGGCTTAAAAATAGAATGAGCTTTATCGGACATGTGTATACACTTATCATTGTTTTAATAGGATGGGTATTTTTTGAATTTGAAAACTTATCAGTAGCAATGAATTTCATAGGAACAATGTTTGGCTTTAATCAATCCGTTTTCTTGGATAATAAAACTCTATATTATTTAACAACTAATTTTATACTATTTATTGTCCTTGCATGTTGTTCAACACCATTCCCAAAAAGGGCAATTGTATATGTTAGAGAAAAGCTGAAGTTACTAGGTGCTATTGGCATTCCAGTTTTGTATGTCATACTAGTAGTTCTTTCAACGGCGTATTTAGTGAATGACACATATAATCCATTCTTATACTTTAGGTTTTAATGATATCGTATTTGTTTGAAAGGGGTGAGTTACTTGAATCAGTATGAAAAAATATACAAACACACAATGGCAGGGTTATTGACACTCTTTATAGGGGGAATGTTCAGTGTAAATTTACTAACTCCCAATAAAACATTTTCAGATGAAGAGAATAGAAAGCTAGAACAGTTTCCGGCGTTCTCTTTCCAAAATCTTATAGAGAAAAAGTTCACTTCTAGCTACGAAAAATATATTTCTGATCAGTTTGCATTCAGGGACTTTTGGATAAACGTGAAATCTGATATGGACTACACACTAGGAAAGAAAGAGAATAATGGTGTGTATATCGGTAAAGATGGCTTTTTACTTCAAAAGTTTAGTAAGCCTGAAGAACAAGATGTAAATAGCAAAATAGAAGCAATAAATGATTTTCATCTTGCAAATCCTAATGTGAAAATGCAAGTCATGTTAGTACCTACAGCAACTAGTATTTTAGAAAATAAACTCCCAAACTATGTTTCTCATAGTGATGAGCTTACGTATATTAATAAAGTGAAAAAATCTTTAGATAAGGATATAAACTTTATTGATGTATATCCTGTATTGAGTTCTAAAAAGGATGAATATATATATTATAAAACCGATCATCATTGGACTACTAAAGGCGCATATTATGCTTATCAAGAGCTAGGTAAAAACATGAAATTTACTCCTAATAAAAGTGATTCATTCAACATTAAAGAGATTACAAATAGCTTTTATGGATCCCTATATTCAAAATCGGGCTTTAGAAATATAGACCCTGATAGTATTGAATTATATGAACCAAAGCAAGCTAACAAATATAAAGTAGAGTATATTGATGAAAGCAAAACGTCAACATCGCTTTATGAAATGGAGAACATTAAGAAAAAAGATAAATATACTGTATTTTTCAATGGGAATCATCCATTAATAAAAATAAAAACTGATAATACGAATGGGAAAAAATTATTAGTTGTCAAAGATTCTTATGCAAATTCTTTATTGCCTTTTTTACTACCGCATTTTAGTGAAATCCATATAGTCGACCTTAGGTACTATACAGATAGTCTAAATATGTTGGTACAGAAAAATAAAATCAATGATATGTTAGTGCTTTATAATGGAAATACTTTCTTTGAAGATGCATCCATAAATGTTTTATCTGAATAATTGAATTTATTATATTTAATGTATATCCTATCTATAACGAGCAGTATCCTCGTCTTTAATTTATTTATGTCAATGGCCGTATTCATTAAATATAAATTGCTACAATCCTGGCTCAAATTAAATATTTGAAGCAACTAAATGAAAAGGAGATAAATTTGTTGAAACCTTTTAATATAAAATTCATTATTACTATTATTGTTTGTACGATTACCTTAGGAGCTTTAAGTGGTTGTTTTGGAAAAAAAGAAAATGCCAATAGCCTTTCAGCTACAGAAATAGGGGAGAAAATTAAACATGTTACTAACTTAGAAGAAATGAAAGAAGGAGATAGTAAAAAACTTCAAAAGCTATATAACATAAATGCTGATGAAGTCGAAAGTTTTGTGCTATATACCGCTCCTACAAATATTAAAGCTGATGAAATTGCTGTAATGAAAGTAAAAGATATGAAAAATGTAGAAAGTATTAAAGAGAAAATTTCAAATAGGATTGAAAAAAAATCAAAAAGTTTTAAAGACTATCTTCCAGAAGAATATTTCTTAATAGAAAAACGTGTCTTAAAAACAAAAGATAATTATATCCTTTTAGCAATATCAAAGGATGCTGATAAAATTGAAAAAACGTTCGATGAAGTGTTTAAGTAATATAGATTTGAAAAAACAAGGGATTAAATAAAAATATTTTCATATCGTACATTTTTATTACTAAATCAATAACTAAGCCAAAAGCCGATTTCCTATACGATAAGGAAATCGGCTTTTTCTTTCGCTACTGATATCTACTTTGAGAATCTCGCTTATTTTTTCGATAGCTTTCATTCACCATTACAGTATCTATGTCCGTTATGATAATGACTCATTTGAAAATTTACAATGGGATATTAAGAAAAACTTAAGTTGTTTATTCACTTTTTATTAAGATATACCCATTATATTTAGAAATGTCTTATACAACATATTTATCCTTTCAAAATTCAAAGATATAAATGTTGTCATAAATATATTAATTAACGAAAGGTGAAATTTACACATGAAAGAATTATTATTTAAAATTGCTGGAGTAATTGTAGTGCTAATCATAGCGTTTTGGGGATTAACTTTTACAGAAAACGAGATTATAGATAGATATAATCCACTTGTGAAAGAAAAAGATGTCTATGCTCTTACTAAGGGCCCAGCTGAACCTGACCCTGATTACCCTAGGAGATTTATGTACATGTTAAATGGAGTGGATGAATCAGGAAATGAATCGGAAATTAAAGTAGGGATTGCTGGCCAAACTGAATATCAAGACACTTATATAAAAGTTCGGGTAAAAGGAAGTCATGTTTTTTCATTAGAGGAAGTAAAAGAAAGTGATATTCCAGAAAAAGCAAAAGAAAAAATTAAAAAATAATCAAGAAATAGTTACCTCGAGACCAGATATATATAATAAAAAGGGTTCCCCATTTGTGGAGGAATCCTTTTTCATTTAAAGTATAGAATATACACATCTTAGGGAGGGCATATATGTGAAGAAGTGGATGAAAATTGTTCTGTACTCTTTACTAGGTATTTTACTTATGGGAAGTATTACTTTTTTTGTTTGGTCTCAGTTTACTTATAAACCAACGAAAGAGGCTTTGTCGTTAGTAGATGATAAAAAAGATGAAGATAATATAGTTTTTGGACAGAAAGATGCTAAAATAGGGATTATTTTTTATCAAGGAGCTAAAGTAGAAGCTGAGGCTTATAGTTACTTAGGGGAAGCTCTTGCAAAAGATGGGCATTTTGTAGTGATGCCTAAGTTACCATTAAACTTAGCGATACTTGGAATCAATGTGGTAGACAGTGTAATTGAAAAGTATCCTGAAGTTCAAAAATGGTATGTTGCGGGGCATTCAATGGGGGGAGCTATGATTTCTAAGTATGCTTTTCAACATGAAGACAAGGTAGATGGGATCATTTTCTTAGGTTCGTATCCTGCAGAGGATTTCTCTACTAAATCGCTTCCGATGTTATCAATTTATGGGGAAGTAGATGCTTTAGCAACTGTAGAAAAAATAGAGAACAATAAAAAGTTAATGTCAAAAAATATAACTATGCACATGATAAAAGGCGGCAATCATGCTCATTTTGGCATGTATGGTGAGCAAAAAGGTGATAATGCGAGCTTAATTACGTCAAAAGCACAACGAGATGAAACAGTGAAAGTAATTGAAGAATGGTTATTAAAACAATGATAGCGAATGTAATAAATTTACCGAAAGGATTCTCCCATCTCAAGCATGTGTAGGAAGATAGCCTAACGGTAGGTGGGAGAGATAATAAAGAGCCAACTCGTACGAATTGGCTCTTTTATTTATTTGCTATCTCCAATTGGCCCCTTATTTTCTCCGGAATGTCCTTTTCAGAAATAATGTCGTAGGAATAGACATACTTACCTTTCACATGAATTTTTAAGTAAGTTTTTCTTATAAAATCATTAGGAGTGTTCGTTCCTACTTTATATTCCTTCTCATTCCTTAATTCATCAACACCTTTTAGCGAGTACATAGCTCTTCCTTTATGATGGTAATCTGGAACGCCATATTCCTCCGCAATAGCGTATACATTTTTTTCTTCAGCAATCGGATTAAATCTGTCTAAATCTCCGCGTAATATGAAAGGTAGTAAGTATATAGGGAGGCCTATTCCTAGTATGCAAATTACAAATTTCTTCATGACGTTTCTCCTCTTGTTCGTTTATATGATTCAGTATAGAAAAAAATTCTTATAAATATAGAGGGAAATTCCTTAAGGTTTTCTTAATAAAGTTTAACCGTGTGAAAAAAGATTACCTTGAGCATTAAGCTTACGGAATGAATAGCTAAATAACCTGTTTTCTTTATTTTTTGATGGTAGGTTATTTGGTTTTATATTGGTATGAGTGAATTAAGAAATAAGTGGGATTTAGGAACTAGAATAAATTTATCTTACAGTAATAAGAGAATTATCTAAATAAATGATAGTGAGAACAATTAAAGAAAACATCTAGTGGGGTGCTTTTTTCTTTTGGAATAGAGAATCCCATGGGGCAGTTACATGTAATGCAGCGCTGTGCTTCTAGGTCATTGGAAAATCCAACGATAAAAAAAGAGGGGGAAGGCATTTTTTATTGAAGTTTGTTAATGATAGCTTTTTAACTTGTTAGGGGGGATCGTAAAATAGATTATTAATCTCTTTGATAATTTTTATTTTCCTTATAGCATTTGGCATACTGTATTAGAAATTTTTAATTTTGAAAGGAGAATCAATAATTATGGGTAAGAAAAAAAGAATAAGTAATAAGTTATTACTTGTCAGTGCAATTTGTACAATAACAATTCCCTCAGTCTCATATGCGGAGGAAGTAATTTCACCTGGGAATTTTACGAGTTCTTCAAGTTTGTATGAGGGACGGAATACGGAAGTATTGAAAACAAGCTTATATCCTGATACATATAATTATCTGTTTAACCACCAATTTATTTCGAAATTAAAGGAAGCAAACACAACTATAAAAAAAGTAGACAATAGTGATGATGAAAATCCTATTATATCTACTACTCTTTCATTTATTCGCCATATGAATAGTGAAGATTATAAATCTGCATTTGATTTAACCTCAAGGTCATTACAGAAAATAATATCCAAAGAATGGTTGAAGAGCTATTGGGAGGGACTGCCAGTTCAATTACAAGCAGGTTCTTTTATAGAAATTGGAGAGGTTACACAAAAAGAGACAAATCCTGTTCATACAAATGTGGAGATTCAATTAGTTTTTGAACAAATGACTGTACCTTTACTAATAAAACTAGATCCATCTGGAAAAATAGACGATTTTCAACTCAGCATGTCGTTTAGTCCTGTTGCAGAGCGTCCATCATATAGTAAGCCTGAATCATTTGTTGATAAAGAAGTAGTAGTTGGAAGTGGTGCCTTTCCATTACCAGGAACATTGTCTGTTCCAAAAGGAAAGGGTCCTTTCCCAGCGGTTATTCTTGTTCAAGGATCTGGAGCAACTGATCAGGATGAAACAGCGTTTGCTTTAAAACCATTTCGCGATTTAGCTGAAGGTCTTGCATCGAAGGGAATTGCTGTCCTTCGCTATAATAAACGAACATATGAACATGGGTTGAAAATACAATTCAGTCCCTTTTATACAGTTGATAAAGAGACAACAGATGATGCTCTTCTTGTAACTCAATTTCTTAAAAATGAGCCTCTAATAGATAAGAATCAAATTTATATTCTGGGCCATAGTCAAGGTGGAATGATGCTTCCGAAAATGATTGAAAAAGACCAAAATCAAAATATTGCTGGGGCAATTGTAATGGGAGGGCCAGCTCGTACGATCCAAGACGTTGTTTTAGATCAATTTGAGTACCTTTTTTCTATTGGAGCAATGAACCTAGAGGAATATAAATTCTACAAATCGCAATTTGAATTATTAAATGATCCCAATTTCTCTAGTCAGAATCCCCCAAAAGATTTTTACTTAGGATCAGCAGTATTTTGGGATTCTATCCGGAAAATTAAAGCAGCAGAAATGTCAAAAGAACAAAAGACACCGCTTCTTATTATTCAAGGAGAAAGAGACTATCAAGTTCAATCAAAAATCGAAATTCCTCTTTGGAAAGAACAATTAAAAGAACGAGATAACGTTGATTATCGACTATATCCAAAGTTAAATCATTTCTTTACAGAGGGTGATGGGGAAATAAGTAAGCCGGATGAATATTATAGTCCTGCTAATATACCTGAGTATGTTATAAATGATATTGCTGCTTGGGTGCAAGGAAGATCGCAATTAAATTAGCAACCATATGTTTTAATAAAGACTTTCTTTCTGTAATCAAAATAGAAACATTTTTATTAGGTTATATGTTTTTTAAAAGCACTCTTTGAAAAGGAGTGTTTTTATATTTTCCTTTGATTTAATTAACGAAAAAAATATCTTGTACTCCTTTTGTAACTATTTCTAAATAGAAATTTTCTATAAAATAAGGGGCTTGCCTTCCAAACAAATCGTTATTTGTAACACTTTTATTAAAGCAAAGTTCTCGTGACATCGCTTTGATATTCAAAAACATTAATAACCTATTGCATTAAGTTTTTTGAAAATTTAAGTTTAACATCTTTAAAATAGGTGTATTACATATTACATAACAACTAAATAAAAAATCTAAAGGAGGAAAGATACCATGCATAAGAATGAAAGAAAACCGGTGGTTCATGAATATCAAAATGAACAGGAAGTAGTTATGAAAGTAAAAGAGCTAGAATTGCAAGGGATTCGCCAAGATGACATTTATGTCTTAGCACATGAAAAACATCTAACAAAAAGGATTGCGGATGATACAAACACAAATACGATTGGAGTAAAAGAACAAGGATTGGGCACAAGTATTATCAACTTTTTCTCCAAAAAAGGGGACGAACTCCGAAATCAAATGGAAGAAATGGGGTTGTCGAAGGAGGAAGCTAACTTATATGAAGAAAAACTAGATCAAGGGAGAATTTTACTCCTAGTAACAGCTGAAACACCAATGGCGAGTGATAGGCAGCCGCAAAACTATCATTCCCTCTAATAGATTGCAACATCTGATAAATAGGTAAGGTAATGCTAATTTCCTATTTCAAGAAAAGATTGAAATAGACTATATTTTAGGCTGTAGCATGGAAGAAAATAAAAGTAGAGAAGGATGAGAAAAATGAAACATACAATATTTAAATATGCTGTGATTGGGATTACGACCGGAGTCATGGTCTCCCTATTAAAAAAAGAAAATCGGAAAGCTATACAAACAAAAGGAAAAAGCGTAAAAGACAAACTACAAGGAGGAAACATAAAGGAAACATTGGAGAAGGTAACTGAGACAAGTAAACAATTCTCTGTAACTGCAGCTAATGTTGCAAAACAAACATTACCACAACTGCTTACAGCCACACCAGTTGTCATTTCTACCATTAAAGATTTAACAGAAAACGAAAATAACAAAAAGAAAAAAGATGAAAAGGATTACGAAATAAATCAAAATAGTAAGGACATAGACGGGGAAAAAACGAAAAATGAAAAGAAATATATGAAAGAAGGGAAAGAAGAGAGTGCCTAGATTTAAGTCTAAAAAGAGAAAGTGAGGAAAAAAGTATGAAATCTCTGTATGCGATTGATATAGGAATTGGCTTTACCAAGCGGGCATATCGACAGGATGTAGATTCTGAGATGACGATCAAGAGTGAAGCTTCCACACTAGCCCCTGTACCTAATCATGCTGAAAGTGAAGATTTAACAAAGGTAAGTTTTATAGACTTAGACTTTGCATACTACATGGGAAATTTCTTTTTTAAAAGGCTAAGTGTAGAGAATTTAAAGATTTGCATGCGAAATAAACCCTATCGGGTTCCATTTTTTGAATTAGGCCGCTTTATTAAATCGTTGATTCAATCCCTCAGGACTGATGAGTACTTCTGTTGATGCTTCTAAACAGCTAGATAACTGAGTTAAAGAAGTCATAGCTACATTTTGGCTCAACCATACACATAAAGCTACTAAATCTTTTGCTTGGTACTTACTGGTTTCGTTGTACAAAGCCAACATCTCTAGCAAGATCCCGTAAGGTATTTGGAGATAAAAAACTTTGAATCTCTTGAGCAAATAGTTGTAATTCGTCATACACAGAAACAGACATAAAAAAAGCCATCCTTTCCTATGATTCTACAGAAAGAATAGCGTATTTTTTCATTCTAGGGGGCATTTCTTTTTATTATCTTGATAGCGATGTGGTGGTACCCCATTTATTATTTCCAAATCCATTTAGAATGTTCAATAAATGGGGGCAGATTATGTTGATATTCCGTATAAATAATATCATTACATTAATTTTCTTTCGGAAGTACAATTCCTTTATACAATTGAACTGTAATCAAATAGTAAATCGAGTAAATCACTACGAAAATAATAATTGGTAGCCAAATACGAAAGTACGGATCAGCCAAAAGAACGCTGAACATGTTCATACCAACTAATACGTGAACAATACCCACAATTGCTGGGACTAAAAATATAAAGAATAACTCCTTATAAATCGATTGTATTAATAACTCCCGGCGAACACCGATTTTACGAAGCATTTGATAACGTGTACTATCTTTGGATGCACCGGATAGAATTTTAAACATTAAGCAGCTTGCCATCATTGCTAAAAATGCAACTCCAACGAAAAAACCCATAAACATTAGTCCGCTGGCAAAATCATGACTCACAATATAGGCTTGATACTTACTATCCAATTCTTCCACTTTCACATTTTTATATTTTGATATCTGTAATTCATCAAGTTTTTTCCATTCTTTTATGTATGATCCAAAATCATCTGTTTTCCCCATAAACACAGTACTTTCTTTACCCTTCAACCCATCGTATATGTTTTGATCTACAATTTTCATTTCATAATCAGGATATAAATAATTTGGCTGGATCGTTCTGAAAGCCTGGATCCATTGTTTTGTGTCGGTCTCTCCTTTAACCCATTTTATTGAAAATGCACCAATGGGTAATCCCTCTGAAACTTTTTCTATTTTCATACCTTGCAAGAAAGGGCGATTTTTTTCTAAATCTTCTTTAAGATAATAAACATACCTATCATCAACTTTGTAATGATATTCAAGTTTTTCTTGAAATAAGATACCACCCAAAATTTTCTTTTCTTCCGCTGTTGGATTATGAATGACTGAATCGTAAATTCGCATTTGATCTGTCATTTTTAGGATGTTGTTTTTAAATGCCATACCACAAGCAATTCCACCAGCACCAAGAGCCACTAAGATTGCTACTGTTGCAAGCACATTTGTTAGACCATTAATGCGGAAATTTAATTGTGCAAAAGTAAAAGCATTGAGGCCTTTTTCACTACGTTTTTTATTACTCTTTAACTTGTTTATCATAACTGGGAGAAGTGATCCAAATATAAGGTAAGTACCAACGGTTGCTGTGATTAATCCAACGGCCATTAATCCCAAAACAATTAGCGAATTTGCATGAGAAATATAAATCAATGATGCATAACCAATACCCAATAAAATAATACCAAGGAATGCAACTACAACGGTCATTTTTCCTTTTACGGCGACACGTTCTGTTTGTGCATCTGCATGTACAAGTTGTAATACAGAAATACGCGATAATTTAATACTATTCATAATTGCTGATAATACAAATAGTGCAAAGAAGAAGGCACAAGTAATAGTCATAGATGGCAGATAAAATGCTTTATAACCTTCACCAGCAAACTCGAGTTGTTTCATTAATAACTGACCGATACCTTCTGCAAGTCCTACACCAATTGTAATTCCAATCAAAAGAGATGTGGCACCTAATATGATTGTTTCGATAAACATAAGTAAGGTAACTTTATGCTTTTTTGCTCCTAACATCATATACATACCAAATTCTTTTTGACGAAGAGCTGATAAGAAAGAGTTTGCATATAAAATATAGAAAAATGTGATAACTGCTAACAAAAAGGAACCAATTTTAAATACAGACACAATATCCCTAATAGAAGAGTTAGATTCAAGGAACGTTTTATTGGATGCTAGCGTTTGAAACATATAAAAAGTCGAAATAGAGACAATAAGACCAACAAGTAAAACAATATAATCTCGCAACTTACTTTTTAGGCCTGACATGGAAAGCTTAAATAACATGATTGAACTTCCTTCCTTACGCTTTTTGTGTGCCTAAGTTTGCAAGCACATCTAAAATTTCTTTATAGAACTCCTCACGTGTACCACCGCGATGAATTTCTTTATATAGCTCACCATCTTGGATGAATAAAATACGCTGACAGTAACTTGCACTATATGGATCATGCGTAACCATCATAATGGATACACCTTGTTCTTTATTTAAGTTTGTCATCGCATCCAGTAAACTTGTTGCATTTTTAGAATCAAGCGCTCCTGTTGGCTCGTCCCCTAAAATAATTGCYGGCTCATGCACTAACGCACGTGCTGCTGCTGAACGCTGCTTTTGTCCACCAGATACTTCAGATGGATACTTTTGAAGTATTGCTGAGATTCCTAACATATCAGCTACCTTTTCTACTTTCTGTCCAATATTTCGTGATGGRACACCTTGAAGTGAAAGTGGAAGTGCAATATTTTCGTAAATAGATAAATTCTCTAATAAGTTAAAGTCTTGGAAAATGAATCCTAATTTTTGCGAACGGAAATCAGAAAGCTCACCTTGCTTCATTTTCGTAATATCCGTTCCTGCAATTTCAACAACGCCGCCTGTCGCTTTATCTAACGTTGAAATTACATTTAATAATGTTGTTTTACCAGAACCAGATGGCCCCATAATACCGACAAACTCCCCCTCTTGAATTGAGAATGATACACCTTTTAACGCGTACGATTGATTCTCACCTTTTTTACCGTACAATTTTTGAATGTTTTTTACATCTACAACTGGTTTTATCATATATATCCTCCTATGTTTATTTTTTCATTTCTTTAAAATAAGCTGCTATTCATATTTGCTACTAACAAAATAGTCATGTTGCATCCACCTTTTCCATAAGGCTGTCACGATGTATCCAATTGAAAGCTGTAAAGAAAATTTTATTTTTAATTTCTCCACTCACCTCATTGCTTTGAATACATACATGATAAACTATGAAAATTAGGAAACACCCTGTAAAATCCTTAAGAATTCTTAAGTTTTATAAAAAAAAGCTTATGGAACCTGTAATTCCATAAGCCAATCTATTTGATTGGATGTTCAACAATAAAGGATATCCAACCTTCTTTATATTCTGCATGTATATTACCATGATGAAGTTCAACAATTCTTTTTGAGATAGCAAGTCCCAGTCCATTTCCTTGATCATTTTTTCTTGCCTTATCACCCCTGAAAAATCTTTCAAACAATTTATTAGGGTCGCTAACAGGCGGCTTCTCGACTTTATTTGATACTTTCAAAATTGCTTTGTTACCTATTAATTCAAGACATACGGATAATTCGGAAGGTTTCATGCTGTACTTTATCGCATTCATAAACAGATTTTCATATACACGTACCATTTTTTCTACATCCATGAAAATAGGTATTGTTTCTTCCGTTATTGATTTTTGAACGATTAAACTTTCCTTTTCAAATATAGGAATGTATTCTCCAACTATTTGCTCCAACAAACCTGATAAATCAACTTCATTAAAGTTTAACTTAGCATCTATGCCTGATAAACGAGTATATTCAAACAGCTCATCAATTAAATATTTCAGTCTCTGTGACTTTGAATAAGTGGTTTCAAGGTATTCCTGTAATTGTGTTTTACTGTTGTATTGCCCTCTTTTTAATAAATCTATATAGCCAATAATAGATGTTAACGGTGTGCGTAAGTCATGAGATACATTGGTTATAAGTTCATTTTTTGTACGTTCTAATCGTCTTTCTTGTTCAAATGTATTTTCCAATTCCTTGGACATATAGTTGATATTTTGAGCAAGTTGGGTCAATTCGTCCTTCCCCTTAATCCCAATTGTCAAACCCAGTTTTCCATTTGCAATATCATTTACATTATCCGAAATGAGCTTCAAATATACTATTTTCTTTCGAACCAATATCAAAAAAATTATTATAAAGTTAAAGATTGCGAACGCGAATAAGAACAACAATGCCAAATTGAATTCAAACATACCAAATTCTTCGTGTTTTACAAAAAATGGATCTATGACGTATGCCAAAATGAGGATTGTTAAACCAAATGAAATAAAAAAACTAACTGCAACAGCACCAAGAAGTTTTATAATGATCTTATTTCTAAAACTAACATTTTTCATATTTTATATCCAATTCCCCAAACAGTTTTAATATAAATAGGATGTTTAGAATCCTCTTCAATTTTGTCTCTTATTTTTGTAATATGCACCATGACGGTATTATCCGATTTATAAAAAGCATCTTTCCAAACTGCTTCATATATTTTTGCTACACTCAGGACAATCCCTTTGTTACGGGCAAGTAGTTCGAGTATATCAAACTCTTTTGGAGTTAGCCTTGTTTCCTTTCCCCTTACCCATACTTGACGTGTATCTGTATTCACGGCTAAATCACCAATTTCCAGGATACTTTTATTATGATCTATTGACGTATTGTATTTTTTAAACCTTCTTAATTGGGATTTTACCCTAGCGATTAATTCCAATGGGTTAAACGGTTTTGATAAATAATCGTCGGCACCAGAGGCTAGACCCTGAATTTTGTCTATATCCTCTGATTTTGCAGATAGCATAATGATAGGCATATTGCGGTCTTCCCTAATCTTCATGCAAGCTTCAATACCATCCATATCCGGCATCATAATATCTAAAATAATAAGATCAAACTCCTTTTCTTCTAACAGTTGTAAAGCTTCCATAGCATCTTCTGTCTTTTGAGTTTTCAGTCCTTCATTTTCCAAATAAACAGAGATAAGATTTCTAATCTCTTTATCATCATCAACAATAAGAATTTTTGACTCCATATGATTCCTCCACATTTTTTCTCGTATTGAACAACTAAAGACATAAGCAGGGGAAACATTTCTATCTTACTTTCTTCAAATTAATTCTTTCAATTATTTTGTCTCCAATAAACCTTGAATTTGGAAGGGCTGCAACAACTGATTTCTAGTTCATTATATACATAAAATAAGAAAGTTAACTATTTTCATACTTAACCCCTCACAGGTTTGAATTCATAATCATACACTAGCATCCAAATCTTAAGAAAAAGGGGGAAAAGTTCTTAAGAATTCTTAAGCTTTCTACAGCATTTTGTCATAAGAATATATGGTGAAAGGGAAATTAAGTTGTCTTAGTTTAAAAATGGCAGAAAGGATAATGAATTGAATGGATAAATGGGAATGTTTAAAGCAACAAATAAAAGAAAAGTATAAAAAGCATAATGTAGATAGGCCCTTTGTTCTTGCGATAGATGGATGGTTTAAGTGGTGCTGGGAAAACGACACTAGTACATCAACTAAAAAATATCTTAGATAATATAGTAATTATCCATATAGATGATCATCTTGTTGAGAAAGCTAAGAGGTATAATACAGGGCACGATGAATGGTTTGAATATTATCAGTTACAATGGGATACTAATTATCTAAAAGAACACTTATACGACAAATTGTATCAAAATAAAAAGTATCTATCTTTGCCATTTTACAACAAGGAAAAAGATACATTTACACAGAGAACGATAAAGATAACACCTAAAAGTATTGTAATCATTGAAGGCATTTTTCTTTTGAGGGAAGAATGGAAAACATTTTATGATTACGTAGTATTCTTAGATTGTCCTAGGGATATAAGATACGAGCGTGTACTTCATCGTGATACATACATAGGGGATTTGGAAGAGCGATTAAAGAAATACCAAAATAGATATTGAGTAGCAGAAGATTATTATTTAAAAAAGCAACAGCCTTTAGAATTTGCTCATTACGTTCAACAACTAGAGGGGGCTAATTAATAATTATTCGCTATTCTAAAGAATAAGCGTATTCAAATTTCATTATTTAATGCTTACAAAAAGAGCACTAAAAATCAGTGCTCTTTTTTATATTTAATTGGGGGTCTCATCGCATGTCTATCAAGCTAATATTTTGAAGTATCCCAAAACGAAAATTTTATATTACTACAACAGTTATTTATGAGAATTTAGGTCGTTTTTTCGTTTTGGGGAATAATGAATTTCTTAGCTTGATAGCGATGTGGTAATACCCCAATAGGGAGAATATTGTATTAGGGGGAGGAATTTGACGTGTGTTATTTATGAGAGGCTCATTGTACATATACATGTGTACAATGATTGGGACATTCATATTTCTAGAAAACTTGAAAAAATGTCTTGATAAAATGGTAAAGTGGCAACCGTTTGCTAGTATGCCAGAACAGTTCGTCTGTATTAAAGAAATGATACAGGAGCAAACAAAAGTCCCGCTTCCAATTTTAACGCAAGATGCAAAAGAAAGGATTGAAAATAAGCTGTTAATTTCATATTTAGGTGAAGAAGAGGTTTTACTTACATATTATAAAGAGGGCTATCTATATAAAAATTACATAACAGTAGTTAATATTAATCCAATAAATGAGACGATTATATGTACTGATGCATTTCATAATAAACAAATTTTTAAGTTTGTTGATGTAATTGAAGTGAATTAGAGGGGGAGAAATAAAAATAATTATCTCTTCCTAACTTAATTATATCATGTAAATCAAGTTCAAAATAGACTGTTTATTCTCATTTACTACTGCTACAATCAAGAACATATGCACAGTAAGGAGAGATGTTAAATGAGTTCTTTCGTTCTCGATTTTCAGGAAATAGAAAAAACGCAGCTTTCGCTCGTTGGCGGAAAAGGATTGAATTTAGGGGCATTATCAAACATTCAAGGTATACAAGTGCCAGAAGGTTTTTGTGTTACAACGGTAGGGTATGAAAAGGCCATCGAGCAAAATGACGAGCTTCAAACTTTGTTGCAGCAGCTAACAAAGTTGAAAATGGAAGAGCGAGCCCAAATTGGTGGGATTAGTAAGAAGATTAGAGAAGTCATTATGGCAGTAGAAATCCCTTCTGAAGTAGTGGAAGCGGTAGCTCATTATCTCTCACGTTTTGGAAATGAACATGCGTATGCCGTACGTTCTAGTGCTACGGCTGAAGATTTACCATATGCCTCGTTTGCTGGTCAACAAGATACGTATTTAAATATTATCGGAGAAGAAGCGATTTTGCAGCATGTAAGAAAGTGCTGGGCTTCTTTATTTACAGAGCGAGCAGTTATGTACCGCATGCAAAATGATTTTGAACATAATCAAGTTTCTATATGTGTTGTCGTTCAAAAAATGGTTTTCCCTGAGGCTTCGGGAATTTTATTTACTGCTGATCCGGTTACTTCTAACCGAAAGGTAGTATCAATTGATGCCAGTTTTGGACTTGGTGAGGCGTTAGTATCAGGACTGGTCTCTGCCGATAATTATAAAGTAAAAGAAGGCGAAATTACTGGAAAGATGATAGCAACTAAAAAATTAGCTATTTATGCTTTAAAAGAGGGCGGAACGGAGACAGGGCAGATTGATCCGGCTCAGCAAAAAATTCAAACATTGTCGGAACAACAAATTTTACAACTAGCACAGATCGGAAGACAGATTGAAGCTTATTTTGGTTGTCCGCAAGATATTGAATGGTGTTTAGTGGATGATACATTTTATATTGTCCAAAGTCGCCCAATCACGACTTTATATCCAATACCAGAAGTAAATGATGGGGAAAATCATGTGTATGTATCGGTTGGTCACCAGCAAATGATGACCGATCCCTTGAAGCCATTAGGAATGTCTTTATTTCAGTTAACATCTTTTGGACAGAGGTTTCAAGCTGGAGGAAGGTTGTTTGTTGATGTTGCACAAAGATTGGCTTCGCCTACTAGTAGAGAACTTTTATTAAATATGATAGGGAATTCGGAACCGCTTATTAAAGATGCATTAACGACTGTAGTCGAGCGAGATGATTTTATTACATTGTTACCAGATGATGAAAAAGAAAAGAGTGTTGGTAAAAGTGGACCACCTGCAAGTTCACAACCAAAAATCGAAAACAATCCAGCGATCGTTACGGATTTAATAAAGATGAATCAAGCATCAATCGAAGAGTTAAAACGAAACATGCAAACGAAATCAGGGGTGGATGTACTTGATTTTATTTTGGAAGATATGCAGCAATTAAAGAAAATATTATTCCATCCGCAAAGTATGGCTGTCATTATGGCAGGTATGGATGCTTCAACATGGATCAATGAAAAAATGGAGCAATGGCTAGGCGAAAAGAATGCAGCAGACACGCTTTCTCAATCAGTACAAAACAATATTACGTCTGAAATGGGGCTAGCATTACTCGATGTTGCTGATGTGATTCGGCCATATCCAGAAGTTATTGCGTATTTACAACATGTAGAAAATGATAACTTTTTAGATGAATTCGTTCAATTTAAAGGCGGAGAAAAAGCTCGAGATGCCATTCTAACTTTTCTAAATAAATACGGAATGAGATGCAGCGGAGAAATCGACATTACGAAAACGCGCTGGAGTGAAAAGCCAACAACCATTATCCCAATGATTTTAAATAATATAAGAGACTTTGAAGCTGGCGCTAGTAAACGGAAGTTTGAAGAAGGGTTGCAAGAAGCTTTGCAAAAAGAAGAAGAGTTAGTAGATCGATTGCAGCATTTGCCGGATGGTAAACAAAAAGTAGAAGAGACGAAGCGAATGATTCGTAACATCCGGAATTTTATCGGTTATCGTGAATATCCAAAATACGGTATGATTAATCGCTATTTCATATATAAGCAGGCAATATTGAAAGAAGCCGAGCAACTCGTGCAAAATAAAGTTATTGATGAAGTAGAAGATATATACTATCTAACTTTTGAAGAACTTCACGAAGTTGTCCTTACGAATAAACTAGATTACGAGCTTATTCATAAACAAAAAAATGATTACAAATTATATGAAAAACTAACGCCTCCACGTGTAATGACGTCTGATGGAGAAATCATTACAGGTAAATATAAACGAGAAAATCTTCCGGCTGACGCGATTGTAGGTTTGCCTGTTTCTTCAGGAGTGATTGAGGGGAGAGCACGCGTTATTTTAAATATGGAAGATGCGAATTTAGAAGATGGAGATATATTAGTTACTGCCTTTACTGACCCTGGATGGACACCATTGTTTGTGTCTATAAAAGGGTTAGTCACCGAAGTTGGCGGACTTATGACGCACGGAGCAGTTATTGCACGTGAATACGGATTACCAGCAGTTGTCGGAGTAGAGAATGCTACGAAACGAATAAAAGACGGACAGCGAATTCGGGTACATGGAACAGAAGGGTATATTGAAGTGTTGTAATGAAATAAAAGATCATCCGCTATTATAGTGGATGATCTTTTATTATATAGCGGACTTATTTCTTTAAACCAGCTGCATAAAAAGGTCCATGAACTGCGATTGTTGATAAAATACGAGCAATCTCCTCAGGGGTTTCTTTTTGTCCATTATTTAACCATTGTTGAATGACACCTATATGAGCAGATGCCATATAAGAAGCTAAGTATTGGCTTGGGACAAGTAAATTCTCCTTATTAATGAGAGGACCATTCGTATCTTCAAATAGTGTTTTCCACATAAAGTCTTTCAGTTTCGTTTGGAAAGATAAATCTCCTTTTGGGCTTAGTACAGCTTTCATAAAATCACTATTTTCATTTAGAAATTCAAGAATAGAAGCGATAAGTATAAATGGCATTGTTGGGGAAGGGCTTGATCCAAGATCAGCAATAACTTCCGGTAATCTCTGTTTAGCAATACTAGAAAATTCATACATAATTTCTTCTTGGCATTTTGTCATTAAATCAAATTTATCTTGGTAATGTGTATAAAATGTACCACGATTTATGTTTGCTTTCGTAGTAATATCTTTCACTGTTATGGCGTCAAAACCTTTTTCCTCAATTAATTCCACTAATGCATTTCGTATGGCAGTTTTCGTACGAATAACACGTAAATCTAAATTACTATCGCGCAAAGTATGTCCCTCCTTAATTTTAGCCAACACATTTCAAGGATGTGTCTTATAACCGACACATTCACGATTTTTGATTATTGTATAAGGTTCAACTCGAACATATAATTCAAATATAAATAAACAACACGTTGTTGGTTATTATAAATCAAATTAAAGGAGGAGAAAAGAAAATGTTTAAAAACAAACTTTTATTGTTATCTCCAGTTATTGCACTACTTGTTGTTTTTATTTTTTCATTAACATTATTTCCAACCGTTCAACCTAAGCCGAAAAACTTACCAATCGCAATTGTAAATGAGGATCAAGGAGTAGAAATTCCGAATCAACCGAAGATGAATATGGGGCAAACGATTGTTGATAATATGAAAAAGACATCAAAATCAGAGGAAGAACCTGCGGTAAAGTGGGTAGAAGTGCAGAATAAAGAAGCAGTTCAAAAAGGCTTAAATAATCAAGAATATTATGCAGCATTAGTTATTCCGAAAGACTTTAGCACAAAACAAGCATCATTACGAACACCACAGCCATCTTCGCCAAAGGTAGAAATATTCATCAATCAAGGAATGAATACAGCAGCATCAACTATGGCAGGACAAATGTTAAATGGGGTAGTTGATAATATGAACAATACTGTTCGTACACAACTATTAGAAGGATTGAAAGCAAAAGGAGCTACATTAACAGCAGACCAAGTTTCAAATGTAGTAACACCTATTACGAAGAAAGTGACAAATGTGAATGAAATCGGCAAAAATAGTGCGAACGGTAACTCGCCAATGTCTTTATTCCAGCCGTTATGGATTGCAAGTTTAGCGAGCGCAGCAATTATCTTTATTGCGATAAGTAAAACGCAAGTGGGTACAAGAAAAGAGAACTTCGTATTGAAACTAAAACAAATAGTAACAGGAGCAATTGCTACACTTGTAATTGGATTTGGTCTTACATGGATTGCGGATGGAATGGTAGGATTAAATATCCCGAATTTCACGGATACGGCTTTATTCTTATCCATTACTTCTTTTTGTTTCTTCTTAATGATTTCTGCGGTGCTTTCATTAGTTGGACTAAAGGGTATAGGTATATTCGCTCTATTACTTTTCTTTGGGGCACCGCTATTAGCATTAGCGCCAGAAATGATGTCACCATTTTATCAAGATTGGGTGTACGCATGGTTGCCAATGCGATTTATGATTGAAGGGCTTAGAGAAATATTCTTCTTTGGAAAAGGGTTAAGCTGGAGTACACCCCTTACTGTGCTCGTTTGGATTGGCGTAGTAAGTATGGTTATCATACTTGGAACAGCTTTAAAGCGTAGTGTAGGAAAGGAACATAAAACGGAAGTAAATGCTTAAAAATAAAAACCGTTTCACTCGTAGTGAAACGGTTTTTTGTGATGAAATCGATAGGGAAATAATTCAATGATAGATAGGCTTTTTCGATGTTTTAAAGGTGAGTGAAGAACTAGTATTTGCTGTCCCTTTATGTATACATGCTCCTACTATTTCGAAATGCATAAAATGTTATGTGAAATAACGGAGGGGATACGATGTATAATTCGAATTATGATGATTGGTATAGACAGAATGATAAGCTAATTAGTGATATTGAAAAAGCTATAAACGGGGAGTATAGCGCTATAAGCTGCTATGCAAAATTAGCTAACATGGCTCCAAATCAAGTAGAACAAAAACAAATTCTTGAAATCCGTAATGATGAAATAAGGCATTTTCATCATTTTGTACAAATCTATACGAATTTAACTGGCAGACAGCCGAAACCACAGATTACGGAAAATTGCCCTAATACGTACTTACAGGGATTAGAGTTCGCTATACAAGATGAGCAAAAGACCGTAGATTTTTACTTAGAAATTTCAGATGAGGCAGCAGATGCATCTATGAAAGAGTTATTGCGCAGAATAGCTGCAGATGAACAAAATCATGCGGTGTGGTTTTTATATTATTTTGTGAAGTCGAAGTGAGTGTTGAAAATGAATGGCTGATGTGCTGAACATATTAGAAATTATTTTAAAACGCAGTGCAACAATTGAATAAGATATGTAAATGTAAGCAGAAGGAAACCGTTTCACTAGTAGTGGAGCGGTTTTTTATGATGTGCATAGGTATCGACAAAATATAGTAATTATATTTGATATATAATGTATGAAACAAAAATAAATAAGCTAGGAGCAGACATATGAAAAGAGGGATTACAGTAGATATTCTAGATGGATATGATAATTTACTTTGGAAAGTGTTAAAGCCAATTGATATTACTGCATTTGATTGGCAAGTCATGGGAAGGGAGGAAGCTTATATAATAATAGGGAATGAATTAGGTCCAGAATTATTTTCAGAAGATAACGAGATCATGGAAGGATCAGAATTAAAAAAGCTAATAAAAGATAACATATATTATCTTTTATTTGTAGACTTAAAAGCATATCCAAAAGGGAAAGTACTAGGAGAAATTGAAACATATGAAGAATTTAAGAAGAGTAAGTGTGAAGTAGTCGTATTAGTAGCGGATGGTGATTACATACAAATTTATGCAAAAAACCAAGAAGAGATTGAAATGATATATGAAAACGCACTGAATCAAGGATTTTATGTAGAATATATTACAGATGAAAATGATGGAAGGACTCGTATGTCAGTATGGTAGCAATTTGAAAGGGGAACGGCAATATGGAGAGAAATATAAGTAAAGAATATAGAATTCGAATTGCTACTGAAGATCAAAGTGATAGTATTATCATTTTATTAAAAGAAGTAGCACAATGGCTACAATATAAAGAAGTGGATCAGTGGCAGTATCTTTTAGGAGAGGAGGCTACGGCTGAAATACTAGAATGTATAAGAGAGAAATATACATATGTTGTTATGAAAGAAGATGAAATAGTTGGTACGGTTACAGCTTCTCCTAAACAAAATGAATGGGATGAACATATTTTTGGAAAAGAGGAAGTTTCTAATTCATTATATATTCATAGATTTGCGGTGAAACGGAAGTATAAGGGGAATGGGATCGGAGAATGGATTTTACAGTGGGTAGAAGAGAATGTACTACATGACAAAGAGTTTTTGAAACTAGATTGTGTTGGGCATAATCTTACGTTGAATGATTTTTATAAGAAAAGTGGTTTTGAATATGTTGGGAGTACAGATGGACTTAGTAAGTTTCAAAAAAGAAGGGGGTAAGTGAATGAATCAAATTCATACTGATTTAGTTAAAAGGTTGATAGGGGAACAATTTCCAGAATGGGCCCATTTAGGAGTGAAACCTGTAAAGTTTAGTGGGCATGATAATAGGACGTTTCACTTAGGGGATAAGATGAGTGTAAGATTGCCAAGTGATGCAGCATATGCACCACAAGTAGAGAAAGAAAATAGTTGGCTTCCTATATTAAGTAAGGGACTTTCTTTACCAATTTCTACACCAATTGCGAAAGGAAATCCGTCTGAAGCGTATCCATTGCCTTGGTCTATTAATAAGTGGATAGAGGGGGAAACGGTTACGAAACAAAATGTCCGTGACTTAAATGAATTTGCGGTGGACTTAGGAGCATTTTTAATAGAATTACAATCAATTGATGCGAGTAACGGGCCATTAGCTGGAGCACATAATTTTTACCGAGGCGGGCTTATATCTGTATACGATGAAGAAGCGAGAGTGGCTATTGAAAATAATAAGGATGTTTTTGATGAGACATTGTTAAAGCATCTTTGGGATTTAGCACTTCGGTCAACATGGGACCACAAACCAGTTTGGGTTCATGGAGATGTAGCGCCAGGGAACTTACTTGTTAAAGAAGGAAAACTTTGTGCCGTAATTGATTTTGGTATATTAGGAGTAGGAGATCCTGCTTGTGATGCAGCGATGGCATGGACGTTTTTGGATAAGAATAGTAGAAACGTATTTAAAGAAGTATTACAAATGGATGAAGAAACGTGGAATAGGGCGAGGGGATGGGCGCTTTGGAAGGCGTTAATTACATATGATGCGAATAAGATTAGTAATAAGAAAGTGGCAGAAGAATCGTATCGTGTCATTCAAGTAATTGTTGATGAGTATGGGATATAATAGAAAAAGCCTATTTTGAATCATGCGATCAAAATAGGCTTTTTTATTAATCGATACTTAAAGCTTTTTTACCCATTTGATTATAACTATGCTCAAATCGGGATTTTACCATTGGTTGGTCTTTTTTACCTTCTAACGGGTCATTATAGTAAATGTTACGATCATCTACACCAGTTATGATAATAGTATGTGCATTTCTGTATCCATTTACGGTTTTTCCTTGAGGTGTTTGCCAAGTGTGTTCTAGTTGCGGAGCAGTTATTCTGTTCCCTACCCACGCTACAACTGGTTTACCATTACGTACATAGCTTTCTAATACAGAGAAATCCTGTCCTGTTAAATCTGTACCTCTTGCATGCTTATCGAGTAATTGTTTCAATGGTGCTGGGTTAATAGAGTAACCATATCTTATTCCTCTTACGTCACCAACGAATCCAATGTCTGGATCACCCCAAACTGTAATTTTTCCATCTCCATTAATCTGTTGTCGCGTTGTATCAAATGGCATTTGATTAGCAAATTCTACTTTATTTAATGAACGTCCTGTGTAGTATTCTAAAAGCATTTGCAGTGAAACAACTGTACTTCCTTTTTGTAGTTCCGGTAATTGATTAATGGCAGGAACATTTAAGAGAAGCTTTGGACGTAAGAGATAAGACATATTTACCCATTTTGGCCCCTTATCTGTACGAATTTGTACCCATCCGTCATCTCTCTTAGCTAATTCTTCTATGCCACCTTGTGGAGCATATTTTCCAGATACTCTAGAAGAAAAACTAGGGCTATCGTAAGCGAAAAATTCTCTCGGTATGTATGTTAGTTCTTTTCCTTCACCCTCTTTTAAGTATGGATTCATCCATTGAAGACCTTCGCTAGTGCGAATTTTTAACCAGATACTATTTTCTTCAACGACTGTTACAGTTTGAGGGGGATACTTACCAACCACGTATCCTGTTCTTGACGGTCTATCAAAGGTAACAAAATTTATATCAATATACATTTGTTTTTCTTGTAATGGTGTCCACTTTAACCCATGATCCGTAGCAATTTTAATCCATCCGTTTTCAGATTCATCAAATACAGTAACGGTTTGTGGTGCATATTCAGCAAGTATACCTGAATGAAGAGAGGATTCAGGATAAATAAAATAATTTTGTTTCATAGTAACTTGCTTTAATTTAATTTCTTTATCTTTCGATTGGTCTGTGCGGGCAACTAAACTTGCAGCTTCTGCACGGGTAATAGTGTTATCTGGATACCAATGACTACCACCATAACCCGCTGAAATACCAAGAGCAACAAGAAGATTGGCCGACTTTTCACTCCAGTGACCTTTTAAATCTTGAAATACAGTAGGTAATAGTTCAGTAGATTTTTTATCTAAGTTATATGAATGAGCAAGCATAGAAGCCATAGCAGCTCTCGTTAGCTTTCCAGAAGGATTGAAATTCCCATTACCTACTCCTTTAATAATCCCAGCTTTCTCAACTGCAGCAATATAAGGAGTAGCCCAATGGTCTTGAGAGTCCTTAAATGATGGCTTAGCTGAAGCGTCTATTTGTAAGTTTAATATTTTTGCCATGATAATTGCGGCAGAAGCTCTATCGATTTCAAGATTAGGTCCAAATGTACGGTCTGGTAAGCCAGATAAGACTTTTTTCTTTACTAAATAATCAACGGACGGCTTTGCCCAGCCCATAACATCAGGAAACTGATAGTAGTAATCGTCTTCGTCTTCGTAAATCTCCAATTGCGCATTATTTTTTTGTGTTACAGTTTCACTCACAGCTAAAGAACTAGATGGAGCGATGAGAGCGCCAAGAAGCAGCGCGCTTGCCATAGTTATTTTTATTGTTTTCAATTTTACATTCTCCTTCTATTTTATCCCGCTATTTGCGGGCTAATAATCAGTGGGAGATGAATACCCCCCACTGATTAAAGTTTCACTTTATGTATGTTAATTTAATGAATAAATTGACAAAAGGAAATAAAATGGTTACAAATCATATGATTTAAGTGTGTATATGTAACATTCCTGAAGAACATTATATGATAATTTTTGGAGGCTGACAATGAAAAAGTAAGAGCATTACTTGTTTAATTTTCGATTAATAAGGAGGAATTCAATATAATTATACAGAATATTTAGATAATATGAGGTGTCGAATTTTGAATGAAATTGAATTAAAAAGTAATGTAATTAAGACAGGGCGAGAGAGGGGGATTATACTTCGGTTTATACTCGCAAGTTTAGTAGGTGTGTTTATGTTTTTCGTACCAGTTACGATAAACGGTGCTTCGTCTATTATGATTGATCATATCGTATCGTGGATAAGAGCTACGGTTCCTTCGGTAGTACCTTATTATGCACTGCTTGTTATGGTAATTGGTGCGATTTATCCATTTTATACGAAGAAATGGAATGCATCTATTGTAGACATTTGTTTTTCTATTTTAAAAGTAGTAGGTGTTGTTTTTGGCATATTATATTGTTTGAAAGTAGGACCAGCTTGGTTCTTTACGCCAGATGTTGGACCGTTTTTGTATGAGAAGTTAGTTATATCAGTAAGTTTACTCGTTCCAATTGGCTCAGCATTTTTAGCGTTATTAGTCGGATACGGATTGCTTGAGTTTATCGGCACGTTTTGTCGTCCAATTATGAGACCGTTATGGAAAACACCTGGGCGATCAGCAATCGATGCGGTTGCTTCGTTTGTTGGAAGTTATTCGCTTGCACTTCTCATTACTAACCGCGTTTATAAAGAAGGAAAGTATACGACGAAAGAAGCAGCAATTATCGCAACAGGTTTTTCAACAGTATCCGCAACATTTATGATCATCATCGCAAAAACACTAGATATAATGCACTTATGGAATATGCATTTTTGGACTACGCTTATCGTAACATTCATCGTGACCGCTATCACCGTAAGAATCCCGCCTCTTAGTAGAAAACCAGATACATATATTACAGCCCTTTCCGAACGAGAAAGCCCATCGCCTTTAGGCATGGGATGAAAGTGAGGTTGGATACGGAGTGCCACTGAAAATTGCAAGGTTTGTGGTACTTTAAGTATCCAAAGTATAGGTAGTTTCTTCGAGTCTTTTTGTTGTAATTTTTCGAAAGTAAATGATACATTGTAACTAGAATCAATGATGATAGAAGTACGTTTCAAAGTGTTTGAGAGAAAAATCTCCTCATCTCATGTAGTTGTAAAGTTTATGGACACGTTCTCATTTTGTTTCTATTGCTAGAAATGTATCAAATGAACGATGTTGAAAATCAAAAAACAAGAGGATGAAACGTATGTCACAGACCCTAACAGTGAAAGTGAAATTGATTCCAACAAAAGAGCAAATCCGTTTATTGGAACAAAGTAGCCAAGAATATATCAAAGTCATAAATACACTTGTATCAGAAATGGTTGAAGCAAAGAAAAGTACGAAAAAAAGCACAAAAGATATCGAAGCAAATATCCCAAGTGCGGTGAAGAATCAAGCAATCAAAGACGCGAAAAGTTTGTTTGCTACAAAAGTAAAGAAAAGCCATTATAAAATCATTCCGATTTTAAAGAGGCCTGTTTGTATATGGAACAATCAAAATTATTCGTTTGACGCCACTCATATTTCAATCCCGTTTAAGGTAAATGGAAAGTCCACTCGTTTAAAGGTCCGCGCTTTATTAATCGATAAAAACAATCGCAATTTGAATTTGTTAAAACATAAGTTAGGCACACTTCGCATCACAAAGAAATCGAATAAATGGATTGCCCAAATATCTGTCACGCTTCATACAAATGAAAAAGCAGGGACGAAGATTTTAGGAGTAGACTTAGGTCTCAAGGTCCCCGCGGTAGCAATCACAGATGATGATAAGATTCGTTTTTTGGGAAATGGTAGGCAAAACAAATGTAAGAAGCGTAAGTTTCGGTGTATTCGTAAGAAATTAGGAAAAGCAAAAAAAGTGAATGCGATTCGGCGATTGGATGATAAAGAACAAAGATGGATGCAAGATAAAGATCATAAAATAAGTCGTGAAATCATTAATTTTGCGATTGCAAATCATATTTCTGTCATTCGATTAGAACAATTAACGAATATAAGACAGACGGCAAGAACAAGCCGTAAAAACGAAAAAAACCTACACACTTGGTCATTCTATCGTTTGTCAAAATTTATTGAATATAAAGCGATATTAGCTGATATTCAGGTTGAATATGTGAATCCGGCTTATACAAGTCAAAGCTGTCCAAAATGTGCTGAAAAGAATAAGGCACAAGACAGAAAATACAAGTGTCCATGTGGATTTGAGACACATCGTGATATCGTTGGGGCGATGAATATTCGCTATGCAACTGTGATTGATGGTAACAGTCAATCAGCCTAAGCACCTATATGGTCTGGTTTAGGAGGGGCAATGAGATGCCCTCATCTTGAAGGCTGTTCAAAACAGAAATGGACTGCGAACGCTTAGTCATTCAAGAATCCCACCCGTAATTCCATAAGGATTCGGGCTTGCGACTTTAGTCGTGGGAGTCTCAAGTGAATGAATTGAAAGAATATTTGAGGCAAGGTGAAAAACGAGGGGACGGAATCGAAAGAACAGATTTTTCGTTAACGAAAGACGGGAAGTATTTCTTTTTATTTGATCGGTATAAATTGAAAGCGAAGACGTATTATACGACGTTGCTTTCAAACGAAAGATATGCAAGCGTATTTTTCAAAACAGTCTTGGTATAGAGAAAATCCGTATTTTACAGGAAAGCTAACAGATATTGAAACTTATAATGTTGAATTGATCAAATCAAGAGAATAAACACGTGAAAAAGGTACAGTGCATAGCTGTACCTTTTCTATGGTTATTTAGCTGGACCAGGATCCCTTGAGAAAAAGATGTGAAAGAGGAATGTGACTTTGCTTGCTCCTCCTGATGTACTTGCTTGCACATCAGATAATGCACTAGATGTTAAAACACCTTCAGAACGAGGGGGTACGACTATTTTGAGAGTATCATCTTTTTCTGATGAGGCAGTAACTGTTATTGTATCATCAGATAAGTTTACAATTTTAACAGTACCGATTGGTAAGATGGACTTGCCAGCGTGTGATGCTGAAGCAAAGCGAGAGCCTTTCCAAATCGTTTGTGCGAAAGTCTCATCATTAGATAACCAAGCACGAGCGCTGTATAATGTTACGTTAATAGAAAATTCTTGATCAAGTGGCATGGCGGCTTTCGGTTCTTGCGGTTCCTCTGGAGTTTGAGCGAGAAGGCCGGCGCACATGTATGTTTCACCTACTTTCAATAGTTACTGTTATAGCATATTAAACATCTTGTTTATAAGACACGACGGATACCTATTCATGCATAGGTTTGTGCACCAAATTTGTAGATAGAATTCTATTTCTTTACAATGGAAGTAGGTGTTATTTCTATAAAATATGGAAATCGTAAAGAGTATGTAAAAAAGAAGGAGTGGTAAAGTGAACTATGTCATTATTGGCGGAGATGCAGCAGGTATGAGTGCAGCAATGCAAATTGTTAGAAACGATGAAACTGCAAATGTTGTAACGTTAGAAAAAGGTGAAATCTATTCATACGCTCAGTGCGGATTACCGTATGTGATTAGTGGTGTTATTGCTTCTACTGAAAAGTTAATTGCACGCGATGTAAAGACGTTTCGTGATAAATATGGAATTGATGCGAAAGTACGTCATGAAGTAACGAAAGTAGATACGGAAAAGAAAATGGTGTACGCAGAGCATACGGAGACGAAAGATGTTTTTGAATTTCCGTATGACCGTTTATTAATTGCGACTGGAGTGCGTCCTGTTATGCCAGAATGGGAAGGGCGAGATTTGCAAGGCGTTCATCTTTTAAAAACAATTCCGGATGCTGAGCGCATATTAAAAACGCTAGAAACGAATAAAGTTGAGGCTGTAACTATTATTGGCGGCGGTGCAATTGGACTAGAGATGGCAGAAACATTCGTCGAACTTGGTAAGAAAGTAAGAATGATTGAGCGAAACGATCATATTGGCACAATTTATGATGCCGATATGGCGGAATATATACATAAAGAAGCAGATAAACATAATATTGAAATTTTAACGAATGAAAATGTAAAAGCGTTTAAAGGAAAAGAAAGAGTAGAACAACTGGAGACGGATAAAGGGACGTATAAAACTGATCTCGTTTTAGTATCTGTCGGTGTACAGTCAAATACTGATTTTCTTGAGGGGACAAATATACGTAAAAACCATAAAGGTGCAATTGAAGTAAATGCTTATATGCAAACGAATGTGAAAGACGTATATGCTGCTGGTGATTGTGCAACACATTACCATGTTATAAAGGAAATTCATGACCATATCCCGCTCGGAACGACTGCGAATAAACAAGGGCGACTTGCCGGACTCAACATGGTTGATAAACGCAGAGCATTCAAAGGTACGTTAGGTACAGGCATTATTAAATTTATGAATCTGACGCTCGCAAGAACAGGCTTAAATGAAAAAGAAGCGAAAGGGCTAAACATCCCGTATAAGACGGTCAAAGTAGATTCAACAAATATGGCGGGCTATTACCCGAGTGCTTCGCCACTTCACTTGAAATTACTATATCACGCCGATACGAAACAATTATTAGGCGGTCAAGTAATTGGAGAAGAGGGCGTAGATAAACGTATTGATGTTATCGCGATGGCACTTTTCAATAAAATGAGTATTCACGATTTAGAAGATGTCGACTTAAGTTACGCACCACCATATAACAGCGTTTGGGATCCAATTCAACAAGCAGCAAGGAGAGCGGAATAGCACTTTTTTAAGTGCTATTTTTTTTGTGAAAGGGGAATAAATAAAGTTTCACTTTATTTTGAATATACCGTTCACCCTTGAAAACATAGTACGTATCGCTTATATTGTCATATAGTATTTATTTTTTAATAAAGCAATGAACGAACCAGGGGGCACAGTATGGCAATTAACATGAATACAATCGAAGAATGGATTGCTGAATCAAATGCAAGAAACGAAGAAGACTTAGGAAACGTTGTTGAAGAGATGAAAGAAGTATGTGTCGGACTTGATAACGCGACATTAATTTATACGAAAAACGTATTTTGTTTCGGTAAGAAAGTAGAAGTATTCTTCTTCTTCCAAGATCACGTCGTTATCGGAGAAGAGAAGGAAGAGTATATTGAGATTGAAAAATTAAAGTATGATGACATTACAAATAGCAACTTAAAAACAAATGACAAAAATACAACGTTAGAACTAAAGTTTTCTAACGGGAAAGCTATTAATTTAGATAGTCTAAATGATAACTACGGTACGAAAAACTGGTTATTTGCAAGACAAATTAAGAGTATTTTTAAAGTAATCTAGTAAAAAAGCAGACCTTGAAAGGTCTGTTTTTTTACTTATTTCCTATTAAACAAAGGCACCCTCTTTCTTCGTAACATTTCACGCTTGTAAATCCCGTCTCATAAAAAAGGTTTACTAATTCTTCGGTCGTCTTAAATTTATCCATATGATATTGGATTTTGAAAGTTTCAGCGACTAGTAAAAAGGAGCCATTCGGTTTTAAGACGCGAAATACTTCTTTCATATCATTCTCAACATCAGGCCAAAAGTAGTGGGTTTGAAAAGCGGTAATGAGATCAAAGAAGTCCGGATGATATGGAATAGAGGAGACGCTTGCTTGATGAATAATTACTTTCGCTGCTTTGACATCCTTCATATTTGCTTTCTTTGAGTTTTCAACAGCTTGATTGGAGTAGTCGATCCCGTATATTTTCCCAAGCGGAGTTTGTTTTGAAAGAGTCTGTATGGTTTTACCACCCCCACAACCAATATCTAAAATAACTGCATTTTCACGTATATGTATTTTTTGTAAAGCCCAATTTGTTAGTCTCGTATGCGCAGCATTCATAATGCAAAGCATAGAGGAACCAATTGTCCCGCGAGGATTTTTCGCTTGCTCGATTAATCTTTGTAAAATACTCAATTCAAACTCTCCTTTTATATAAGAATATGTATTTATTTCGCTTTTAATAATTTAACTCCTTTAAAAAAAGCACGCCATTAATCGGCGTGCTTCTAATTATGCAAGGACCCTTTTAGCCAATTTCGCGCCCTGTAAGCCCCAACAGGAATTTGAATGAGTGAAGTTTCATTTCCAGCATCTATCCCGTACAACTGATCACATGAATTTGTATCAAAACTAAGTAAAGGGTGCCCGCCCATCCCCATAGCTGTCGCAGCTAAAACGAGTTTATGAACGAGCATGCCAGCTTCCATTTGATGAATGCGATATCCTCTATAACCTAATTTGTTTTTATAGTAATCTTTATTTCCGATTACATGTAGACAAAGTGGTACTTGAAAAAGGTTTACGTTATCCATCGTCATACTGGATTGCAGAGAATAACGAAGGTCTCCGTACCGAATTGGCTGTATGGAATGTGTCCTACTGTTATAAGCGTAAGCGCCGTTTTCTATGTCTTTTACGTTATAAAAACATCCATATAGTGAGACTCGTGCGTTTTCATTTAAATATTTGCCATCAAGGTCGTTGTAATAAGGGAAGGAGAGGCTCGCTTCTTGTAGTAAAGTAGCGAGCTCGGCTGCATCCCATTTCGTTAAAATGAAGTCAGAATCAGGTGAATATCGTTTTTTACAAAGTTGTAAAAAATCATATGATAAACGTTCCACTTTAGGTAGCTGCATAGCGTGTGCACTATATTGTTGTCGTTCTTCACAGGTAAATGTTTGGAAGTGTTCTGTTGATTCAATCATAGAAGCCGCGTTTATTTTTTTTATCATCGGATATTCATCTACATATTTTGAGCGAACGAAATGCTCATGTGTTAACGGCGGGATTTGTTGCAACAAGTCATGAGAAGTAATAGTTTTATTTTTACGATGATCATCATGAAACCAATCTGTATTCGGTTCTGTACTTAAAGGAATAACAGCATACACACTTTCTTCACCTTCTGACAGTCCAAGTAAATGATTCATTGCCCGATCTAGAAACTGAAAATATACACCATTTGTATAACCAAATTGTTTTGCGCATTCAAGTAATTGACCGATTAGAACACCGCTATCTAATCCTTGAAGACGATACGAAAAGTTATTGTATTTAAAGAAGTTTTTCCAAAACATAGTGGATACAAATGCAGCACCAAAACAAGAATGTACGTTACAACGATTGCCGAGTGCTTCTGTAAGATAAGAATCGAAATTTCCTTCGCGAAGTAAGATAAGACGGTGATGCGCGGCGTCGTAATGGTAAATGCCGTCTGGATAATGATCAATTTTTAAATACATATATAATTCATTCGGATATAAAGCACCCCCAGAAGGGATGAATCTTCGAAATAGAGTCGTTGTTTTATTATTTTCTAGGTTGGTAGTAGGCTGACATAATTGTGTTAAACCAAATGAGTACCAAAGATAATGACCGATTTCCTCTAAGTTAGGTTTAGTAGAAGAATTCCGCAAAGTTAATGGGATTTCTAAAGAGAGAGGGATTACTGGTAAATTTCGATATAATTTATAAGGAAGTGGTGCGTCTTCCCAGTCAATCTCTTTATCGGACGACATAATTTCATTAATAGAAAAATGGAGATGATGTAAAAAAGTATCAGGTTGCATCAAATTTCCCCCTCACTATGAATTATGGAAACGGATGCGGATGTGGATTTAAACTTTCATTCGTTAAAGGCTCAGCCCAATATCCAAGTGTCATCGGTACGGTATACACTCTATCCAGTCCTGTAACCCGAGTGAGATGGTGACCGAACGTCATCGGTAACATGCCTGGAATAATTACTTTTACACAATGTAAGCCGTTCTTTTCTATAAGGGGGACCGTTTGATCTACAACAATTACTTCAAGGCCGGATTGATGTAACCTGTTTAAAAGTTGATGAAGATCAGATGTTAAATCCATATCAAATGATTGTAATGCATTCATTTCTTGGAACGTTTGCACCGGAGCATCATCACGTAAAAGGAAGTGAAGACGTTCTTCCGCTTCTTTCAATCCATACAGCATACTATGGTCTTCCATTTGCGAAACAAGATATGGATCTTGTAAACAGTTTTCATATTTCTCTCTTTTTTGTTCAAGCTCTTCATCTGTTATAAGTAACATGCCCGCTATTTCATGAATTGCATTTTTTATAGCTCGAATTGGTTCCATATGTGCGCCGCCAGCACAGACGAGATTCATACCATCTTGCCTTGTATTTTTCGCAATGACCCATATGCTCGGAATACCATGTTCCATCGTCGCGTTGAAAACGTATAATTCATATCCAGTAATTGTGCGTAAGCGTTCCAACATTAGTTGCAATTCAGTATCATTGGCTGAACTAAGATCGAGACGGGGAAGAGGTAATTCGGCATACCAAGTGAGCAAAAAGGCGTCACGCTCTACAATTTCTAAAATGCCGTGAAAAATTGCTTCTTCTAAACTACCACCAATGGCACATCCATTTGATGTTTCATACACGAAAGCATCTCTATGACCAAGGCTATAATAAGCGATTGATTCTGGAACTAGAAGGGGCCTGCTTTGTAATAAAGAATATCCCCATACCCAGTTTTGCTCATAATCAGGATCAAACGGCTTAAATGGAAAACTATCACGATTGTAATGTTCATTTGTATGTACACCAAGTGTGAGGGGATTCAGTGCAACATCTTCTAGCTCACGAAAACTGCCATGTACATTTGTTTTTTTCCCACGAGGCGACATACCGCAATAGCGTTCTAATCCTTCTAAAATAGCGGTTGCTTCACTAAGTGAAAATGAATGAGTCCGGCCCGCGACACCTTCATTTCCAAACAGTAACGGCATGTTTATAATGACATCAGCAAACGGTAATAAAGAATGTTGCATTTGGCCGTTTAAAATACCAGTCCGGTAATCTAAATAGTCTCTCGTTAAAAATGTGTTTAGCTCATGAATGGAACGACAGCGATACGTTTCAGTACTCGTTTTCAAACTTGGTTGTAAAGAAATTTGCGCTGCATCTGCTGTATCGTCAGGCAAATTGCTGCATACCGGACAGAGAGGGTCTGGAAGAAACGAATTCCGGGTACATTGTAACGTTTGTAAGTCCAGTAAAATGAGTTCGTTTTCTAAAGAAGAATATCCATGTGCTAATATTTTCTCTGTTTCAGCATGAATGAGCTGGCACATTTGTAGCATTCCATTTTGGGTGGCGCGTACATCACGCCTCGTCACGTTATCTGCTTTTAATGCATATTTTCGTTGTAGTTCCCACATTTCTCTTTGATCAAAGCCAGCTATAAACCGGCGTCCATCAGCGCAGTGGGAACATCCAGTTGTAAGAGGCTTCACGTAAGGACCGATAATACCTTCACCAAACGAAGTAAACGCGCGAAGCCACGGAATATTATTTGAGCGAAAGATAAGCTCAGCATCATGATGTACGGAAGAAGGAGACCCGTCATGTAAAACGAGAGCAAGATGAATGTTTTCAGGGAGAGCTTCTGTAATTGTATGCTGGCGGATGAGTGAATATTGCTTACACAATTGCTCATGTACATAGTCTGTGAGTAGGCCATCTCCTATAAGTAGTATGTTTTGAGTCATTGGTCATCCTCCTTTGCAATTAATACTCCATATACACCGTCTAAGCTGTCTCTTAAAAATGACTCAATAGCTAAATCAAAAACGAATGGATACAAGTTGTTTTCCGCTAAATTTTGCAAAGCAACTTGTAAAGACTGTACGCCTGGAATTTCTTCCTCTTCTTGTATTGCTACTCTAACAGAATCTGTACTATATAAAACAATGGATGATTCCGGTAACATATTAGCTTTATAAGGAATCTCTTCATTTTGAATATGAAGGAGTGCCTGTTGCAGAGCATTTCTTAATGCGAGTGTTATATTAATATTTGCCGCACCATACCATCTATCATTAATACCGATCCAAACGACAGGAAAACCAAGTAACTCCTCACTCATTCCTACTTTAGGTATTTCATGAATTGTAGAGAGAGCATCGTAGTAAAACCTACAATGTTTATCATGAATTTCGGTTAAATCAAGCTCTGTAATCTCTTCTAGCATATGTGATTGGCGTTCGTATAACTTATTATTTAAATGTTTTTGGAGTGCTCGGTATACACCTTCTGTCATCGTTTCTCCAGCGCCAATACCGATATCAGTATGTTCGGGGATAAGACGATGAATCATTTCAGCTACATATGTTTCAACCCCTGTTAAACCAGCTTCGCGGCGTGCTTCATTATGAGTTAATCCACCGCAAGTTATAGTAGGAAGGGGAGAGGTAGGTCCGTCTGATAATGGATTTGCAACTTGAATATTGCACTGTGATAAAGGCAATTGGTGTAAATCTTGTTCATCCCACATGTGGAATATGCCAGCTTCTTTAGAAGTTAACGTATCAAAAAAACGAAAAAGTTCAGTTGAAGTATATTGTCCGGAACGTTGGGCAAGGTTTTCTTGAAGATTTTGCACCGTATCAATTGTAAAGATTTCATCGGTTGCGAGAAGATGTTTTATGAAAGGGTGCCACTTTCCTTCAAGTGTTTCCAAGTTTAATAAAAAGAATTGAGGATTAGGCTGCCTATGTGAATCTTCAGCGACATGTTTAAATAACTCAAAAACGATAACATTTGCTAACATTGCAGATGCAATTGGTGAGAAAGGTTCAGGTGGATTTTCACTTTGTAAAGTAGTTTCGTGTAGACGATGCCAAGCTGATTCCCAGCATTCTTCACGGTCTGCGGTTACGACGGGTCCAGCTAAACCAATTCTTGATAAGCACATAGCTGGTATGAAATTTTTCTTAAACTCTCTACAAATAGTATGGATTGCTCTTAAACTTTCAATATCTCCATTTTGGGAAACGTATAAAATCCAGTCGAAAGGCTCGAATACTTCATGCAAAGGGCGATCAATTGTAATATCTATTTCTTGAATAAGTACATTGTCATCATTTGCATATGCACGTTCGCTTAATTCATGAATTCGATTGTAGTTTGTTTCAGCACGATCTGTAACAAGATAATGAAATGTAGGTAAACCAGATTCTAATAAAGAAGAAACTAGGGAAGTAAGCATATCGCCAGAACCAATTATAAGCACATTTGCTGCGCGGTACGTTTCGAATTTTAAAGCGCCTGAATGGGAATCAGCTTCTAAAAACTCAATTTGCGAAGCATATCTGTCGAGTAATGCACTGTTTAATTCGTGGGGAGCATCTTGGCTTACATCACGAATGAAACCATTTTCATATAAAATCTCTCCAATTTCAAATACACGATTTTGATAGGGGAGAGGGAGACCATCGGTTATTTCTGTCAAAGAATGATTACCGTTAAACATAGGCATTAATTTCTCAATCCAGTCATAAATTCCATCACCATCCATACGGAATGAACTGGAATTATTTCGAAAGTAAACACCCCCGTTTGAATCGGGGAGGAAGAAAGTATCCTTATTTGCTTTAAGTTTTGCATGAACTGGAAGGTTATTCATGTTTATCCCCCTTACGCTTTAGGCATACATTATTAGTATATGTAGTGTGATTTGTCCCATATGAACATAATGAAAAAAGGCTGTAGAATGATTCATTCTACAGCCTTTAATAGATTAATAATCTATCAACCTTCTAATAATAATGATTTTGGATCTTCAAGCATATCTTTAACAGCAACAAGGAAGCTAACTGCTTCTTTACCATCAACAATACGGTGATCGTAAGATAGTGCAAGGTACATCATTGGACGGTTTTCCATACGCTCGTTATCGATCGCAACTGGACGTACTTGGATTTTATGCATCCCTAGAATACCTACTTGTGGACTATTTAGGATTGGTGTCGACATTAGAGAACCGAACACGCCACCGTTTGTAATTGTAAATGTACCACCTTGTAGCTCTTTTAATGAAAGTTTATTATCGCGTGCTTTCAGACCTAAATTACGAATCTCGCTTTCAATTTCAGCGAAGTTCAATTGGTTAGCATCGCGTACAACTGGAACAACTAATCCATCTGGAGCTGCTACTGCAATACCGATATCATAGAATTTTTTAATGATAAGCTCATCGCCTTGAATTTCAGCATTTAATAATGGGAACTGTTTTAATGCTGCAACAACTGCTTTTGTGAAGAATGACATAAAGCCAAGACGTACATCATGTTTTTTCTCGAAAGCATCTTTGCGTTCTTTACGTAATTCCATGATTGCACTCATATCAACTTCGTTAAATGTAGTTAACATTGCAGATGTTTGTTGAACTTCTACAAGACGTTTTGCAATTGTTTGACGGCGGCGGGACATTTTCACACGCTCAACTGGTTTTTCAAATTCAGTTTTTGCAACTGGAGCCGGACTTTGTTTTGGAGCAGCTGGTGCTTCTTTTGGCGCTGCAGCGTGAGCTTGTACATCATGTGGTCTCACACGTCCAAGTGGATCTGTGCTACGTACTTCGTTTAAATCGATTCCTAATTCACGAGCCATTTTGCGAGCAGCTGGTGATGCGATAGGACGATTTGTATTTGGTAAACCTTGCAACGCTTTATTTTGTTCAGCACTTGGAGCTGCTGCTTTCGGTGCTTCAGTAGTTTCTTGTTTTGGTTGCTCAGCAGGTGGTGCTGGTGTGCTTACTGCAGCTGCTGCGCCATTGGCATCTAAAATTGCGATAGTAGCGCCAACTTCAACTGTATCCCCAGGTTCGCCTAGTAACTTCGATACAATACCTGAATCTTCTGCAATGATTTCTACATTGACTTTGTCAGTCTCAAGCTCAACAACGCTGCCACCTTTCTCAACTTTGTCGCCTACGTTGATAAGCCATTGTGAAATAGTTCCTTCTGAAATAGATTCTGCAAGCTCAGGTACTTTAATTTCGATCATTTTAAATGTCCTCCCCTTATTTGCCTAACGGTGTGTTTTGTCTTCTTTAATCTTCGGTAATCTCCATTTGTTAGCCTGGCTGAGGCAGACTATCTGCCACAGCCAAGCCTGAAAAACTCATTGTTACTTTCAGTTGCTGAAAACTTCAATTTCTTGTTTATCTTGACGGAAGTTGTACTTCACATCTAAAGCGTGTGCAACGATTAATTCTTGCTCAGCTTTGTGAGCGAATGGATCGCCACCAGATGGGCTAGAACGATCCGGGCGTCCAATGTAACCTGTTTTCACTTTATCCCCAGCTAGTTCGAACAGAATTGGAGCCATGTAATGCCATGCGCCCATATTACGAGGTTCTTCTTGAACCCAAATGATTTCTTCTAAGTTTTTAAAGCGTTTAATAATAGATTGAACTTTTTCAGCAGGGAATGGGTACAACTGCTCGACACGAACCATATGAACTTCATCTAGGCTGTACTCATGCTTACCACTTTCGATTTCTGCTGCTAAGTCAATTGCCATTTTACCTGTACTTAAAACAAGACGTTTTACTTTGTTTGGTTTTGCACCAAGGTTTTCTTGTTCTAAAGCAGGTTGGAAACGTCCTTCGCTTAACTGACTAGCAGTTGAAAGCGTAAGTGGATGACGTAATAAACTCTTTGGTGTCATAAGCACTAACGGTCGAACAGCTTCTGTTCCTAAGATAGATGCTTGACGACGTAAAATATGGAAGTATTGTGCCGCGCTCGTTAAGTTTGCAACTGTCCAGTTGTTCTCAGCAGCTAATTGTAAGAAACGCTCTGGACGTGCACTAGAGTGTTCTGGCCCTTGACCTTCATAACCGTGTGGTAATAGAAGAACTAAACCAGATTTTTGACCCCATTTTGCTCTTCCTGCTGAAACATATTGATCAAATAATGCTTGCGCAGTATTTGAGAAGTCACCGTATTGAGCTTCCCACATCACAAGAGTTTCTGGAGCAAATACGTTGTAACCATATTCGTAACCAACAACAGCAGCTTCTGATAACGGACTGTTATGAACAGAGAATGATGCGTTAATGTTCGGTAAACGGTGTAATGGTGAATATGTTTCGTTTGTATCAGTATCGTGTAATACGATATGACGGTGCGCGAATGTACCACGCTGTGAATCTTGACCAGTTAAACGAATTGGCGTACCTTCTTGCAAAATAGAAGCGAATGCTAACGATTCAGCAAGTGCCCATTCAATTTTACCGTTCTCTTCAAGAGCATCTTTACGGCGCTCAAGAATTTTCTTCACTTTTGGATATACGTTAAAGCCTTCAGGCCAAGACAATAGTCCTTCATTAATTGCACGAAGTGATTCAATTGAAACACCAGTGTCAATCGGTTGAATTCCTTTTGCAACAACCTCTGGAACTTTAACGTGAATTGTTGCAGCACTCGTATCAGCTGGTGGCACTTGTGCGTATTCAGCCTTTAATTCCTCTTGTATAAACTGAGTAATTGTTTCAACCTCATCTGCATTCAGAACGCCAGCAGATTGTAATTGATCTGCATAAATTGCTCTTACAGTTGGGTGATTTTTAATTTTTTTGTACACTTGTGGTTGCGTAACTGCTGGATCATCCATTTCGTTATGACCATATCGGCGGTAACCGATTAAATCGATTAAGAAGTCCTTTTTGAACAGCGTACGATATTGGATCGCAAGGTTTGCAGCAGCAAGACAAGCTTCCGGATCATCAGCATTCACGTGAACAATCGGAATATCGAAACCTTTTGCAAGGTCGCTTGAATATTTAGTAGAACGAGAATCATAGCTATCAGTCGTAAAGCCGACTGCATTATTTGCGATAACATGGATCGTTCCGCCAGTTTGGTATGCATTCAATCTACTTAAGTTGAGTGTCTCAGACACAACACCTTGACCAGGGAATGCAGCATCACCATGAACTAAAATTACGAATGATTTTGTAGTATCTTGTTCTGGAAGACCAGATTTTTTACGATTCTCTTGAGCTGCGCGTGCGAAACCTTCAACAACAGGGTTAACGAACTCAAGATGACTCGGGTTATTTGCTAATGTAACACGAGTGCTAACTTCTTCATTACCAACGACTTGTTCTCTACCTAAATGGTATTTCACGTCGCCAGTCCAGCCAGCATTTGCCACTGTACCTTCTATTTTTGCATGTTTGAATTCTGCAAACATGTGATTATATGGCTTTTCTAATACGTGAGCGAGTACGCTTAGACGACCACGGTGAGCCATACCAATCATGACATCTTCAACGCCGCCTTTAGCACCTTCTGAAACAATTTCATCTAGTACAGGTACAAGCATATCAACGCCCTCTATTGAGAAACGTTTTTGACCAACGAATGTTTTATGCAAGAATTGCTCGAAACCTTCAACAGCAGTTAAACGTTTTAAAAGAGCAGTTCGTTTTTTATTTGATAATGGTTGACGCAATGAATTTGATTCCACCATTTGATGCAACCACGCGCGTTCTTCACTATCTTGTATATGTGAGAATTCATAAGCTAAAGATTTTGTATAAACGTCTTTTAATCTATGAATTACATCAAGTGCAGTGTGAATACCCTCTGGTGCATCTTGCCATACTGTTTTTGCTGGAATCGCTTTCAAGTCAGCATCGCTCAGTTCGTTCATTGTTTTCTCGATAAGAGATTGTCCGTTTGCAGCATCTTCCATCGGATTAATGTGAGCCAATGTATGCCCGAAAGAACGGATCTGTTCAACAAGTTGAACGACCTTAAGAATCTTTTCAATGTTCCCTGTGTTTTGAGGAGAAAAATGTGTTGCTGTGTTGTCCCCTGTTACGACATCATCTTGAAACGAAGGAGCTCCAAAAATTTCAAAAAGCTCTTGTAATTCCGGATCAACAGAACCTGCTCCAGTTACGTAAAGATCATACTGCTCAATAACATAACCAAGGTTCGGACCATGGAACTTGGCCCAAGGGTTTGTCGTTGTATTCTTCCTCGTCATTTGTTTAAACCTCCCAATGCATATAATCCTTTTTCCATACAAAAAGGTGCATTTTGCTCTTTTCAATAATTGATGAACCAATAATCAATGTAAATGTTTTTCTTTACTCTTATGTTATTACAATAATTTACATAATACCAAACACTATTACTTATCTGTTTTGTAAAAAAACATTCACAATAACTTATCACCCAAGTTAATCTTTCATGTTATAAAGTAATTTCACGGGAAAACGGGGTGGATATATTTGGTATACCTACATTAATACCTATAATTGTTGCATTTAAATATAAGTATAACTATCAGAATGTTTTGATAAAGTTTAGTTCGAATTATGTATATTGGAATAATAAGCGCTTTCATTGATATTATACAACAATATAACGGAATATAGTATAAAAAATAAAAAATTATGAATTTACCATAAACTTTATCTCGATAGTGTTAAATATCGAAAGGAAAATGAAGGATTTCTACAAAAAAAGTGGCTATACATAAAAAATGCTTCATAAACCGTTAGTTTCTATAAATATGGCGAAAAACAACGTAAAAACAATAGCGCATTTCACCCGATAAAGAGCAGAATGAAACATTTTAAAAGGATAAAACAAATATGGAGATATTAAATTTTCATAAAAACGGAGAGGGGATATAGTAACGGCTATATACATTGTTCCATGTTTCATTTCAAAATAGACGTGCTGAATTTGAAAAAGTTTCTTCTATTCAATTGAAAAGGGAAAATATGATCCATCACTTCCGTTAGCATTTGAAATTGCAAAAGCATTTCAGACAACGATAGAACATGTATTTATTTATGAAGGAAAAGAAGGGGAGGAATAGAGATGAATTATTCACAAAAGTACTTTGTAATTATGGGAATTATCTTTTTAATTATGAGTGGAACTATGATATTAGCAGGTATAATGACACATTCCGCGCCGCCAATTCCAACCTATACAGTACTTGCAATGATGATCATGTGTTTTTGCCTAAGCTACTTGCACCCGCAATTTAAAGAAAAAGATGAGCGAATGAAACTCATTCGTTATAAAGGAATGTTCTTCAGTTTTTTTGCACTAACGGCATACTATCTTCTTTTCTCTATCGGCTTAAACTTAAAAGTAATTACGCTATCTGCGGTTGAACTATTGAATATATTAATGGCACTTACGATGAGTACAGTTTTTATATCGTTTGTTGTTTTATCTAAAAGATATTAAGATGTAAAAGAGAAAGGAAGATTAACATATGCAAATGATGTACGCTTTTGGCATGGGGCTTGTTTTATTTTTAGCGGTATTCTTATTTATTCGTAAAGACGTTCAAGGTGGGACGTTAACGAAACGAGGATTTTATAAAATGATCGGCTGTTTAGTTGTTATGTTTATAGCGATTATCGTAATGATCGTTTTAATAAATCAGTCACTATAGAATTTAAAAATGGAACCTTACTTTTGTAAGGTTTTTCTTTTTGAAAATAAAACTAAAAATTACCATAAAATCCATTTGCTATCTATTCTGTGTATTATATAATCCAATAAAATGATAGGCAAGGAGAATAGTATATGAATAAAAAAGCTATCTTCTTTTTATTAACATGTCTACTACTTGTTCTCGTTTGTTACTTATATAATATGTAACAAACGAGAACAAGTGCCACCTATGTTAGTATGGGAGGGCCAGGAATACTACGTTACGAATGAACCTGTCAAAGCAGAAGAAGTCGGGCAAAAGCTTGGCGAAGTGACGAAGGAAATTGAAACAAGCAAAAGGCCTACTAACAATAGCGAATCTAATACATTAAAAGAAAAAACAGAAGTATTCACAATGATTGAGGAAGAAAAAAATGATTACTCGCCATTAATCATAAAGGAACCTTATGGTGACGAATATAGAATAGTAAGGCTGATGTTAAAGCAAGTATTATAATATAAATGAAGAAACAAATTTTTAATAGAGAGTAGTGAGCGTTATGAGATGGAAAGCAGGAACTTTTGAAAAAATAGAAACGAATGATTTATCTATTGAGCAGCTTAAATGTGCCTATAAGTTGTTTTAAAGTACATAACGAAAATTTTTTCAAAGAAATACCTTATAAAAATATTAAAATATGCAAAATTGCATATTGGTTATTCTAAATCTTATGCTAACCTTATAATGAAAAATATAACATTTGTTGGTAATGAATGATTTTTGAAGGAAATAAGTTATTGAAAAAATATCATATAGGGAAATTGTTTGAATTTCAGATGTTACAAATGTTATCTTATTTTTAATGTCTGATAAAAGCGATGCCATTAGAGGTCAAAATATTGTTGTTGACTATGGATATACAATTGTATAAATAAATCATCTTGGGAATTAAGGGTGTGGATAATGAGTTTACTAATTAAAGATTTAATAAAGAAATTTGACGAACATGTTGCAGTGAATAATTTGAATATCGAGATACCAAAAGGTGAAATTTTTGGATTCTTGGGCGGGAATGGAGCAGGTAAAACGACTACATTTCGAATGATACTTGGCCTTTTATCGAAATCAAGCGGAACCATTTCATGGAATGGTAAGCCTATAAATTATGATGTAACGGATAAGATTGGGTATTTACCCGAAGAACGTGGGCTTTATGCGAAAATGACTGTCAAAGAACAAGTTAACTTTTTTGCAAAATTAAAGAACATGAAAAGTAAAGATGCAGAAAAAGAACTTCACTATTGGCTGGAGCGTTTTAATATTACTGAGTATCTGAACAAAAAGGTAGGAGAACTTTCAAAAGGGAATCAGCAAAAAATTCAGCTGATAACAGCGATTATACATAAGCCTGAACTATTAATTTTAGATGAACCATTTAGTGGTTTAGATCCAGTAAATGTTGAAATGTTAAAAGAAGCTGTTCTTGATATGCAAAAACAAGGGGCGTCGATACTTTTTAGTTCACATCGTATGGAACATGTGGAAGAGTTATGCCAACACATTTGTATCATGAACAAAGGAGTACCTGTTGTTCAAGGAGACATTGCCAAAATTAAAAGTGACTTTGGTAAAAAGAATGTTGTAATCGTTGGCGATCATGACTTTGATCATTTGAAAGAAATAAAAGGTGTAGAAAGTATGAAAAAACGTAAAAATGCAGTTACTCTTAAAATTTCATATGAAGAAGTTTCGCATGTTTTATTTAAAGAGATAACGAAATTAGGTTTTGTTAAAAAATTCGCAGTAGAGGAACCTACATTAAATGACATCTTTATTGAGAAAGTAGGTGCACAGCATGAATAGTTTCTGGACGATTTTTTTACAAAACTATAAATCTAAGGTAAAAGCTACATCATATATTGTTATTACAATCATGATTTCTATGTTAATTATAGGAATGATGAATTTTGAAAAAATTTATAACTATTTTGTAGGTAACGAGGAAGAGCAAGTTGTCGTTGTTACAGAAAAAGAAGAATTATATACAACAATTCAACAAGTGTTTAAAAATGTCGATAGTAAGATACATGTTAAACATAGTACGGATAAACAAAAAGCAGAATCAGGTGTTAAAGATGGTGATTATACATATGCAATCGTTGTAGAGGAATTGGATAATAAGCAACTAAAGGCTACGTATATAACTGAGACAGATACAAATCAGCAAGATGTTAGTAAGGTTCAAACGATTTTATCTCAAATACAATCTTCTAATTTCGCGCAGCAATTAAATCTATCACAAGATGAATTAAAGGTGCTAACAACGCCAGTAGAAATTCATACCAAAACTATATCAGATAAGGTTAAAGATGGAAAACATACAGAGGGTGTAGGGATTTTAATTAATACCTTTATCATGTTAAATTATTTAATGATATTATTGTATGCTGCACAATTAGCTACAGATGTTGCAACAGAGAAATCTTCTCGTGTCATGGAGTTAGTTGTTTCAAGTATTTCGCCTACCAAACATTTATATGCGAAGCTATTTTCAACATTATCAGCAGGTATTACGCAAATCATAATTTGGTGTTTGGTCGTAACTGTTGGGTATAAAACATCAGTTAATGATTCGGAAAATGATATTTTAAACAGTATTGATTTTAATTCTATTGCTCCTACTTTAGTGGTGTATGGGATTCTATTCTTCACATTAGGATTCTTATTATATGGCTCATTATCTTGTCTACTCGGCTCTATTATTAGTCGTATAGAGGAATCTTCTCAAGCTGTTATGCCGTTAACATTTATGTTAATTGCTGCTTTATATATCGCACTTTATGGAATGTCAAATCCAAGTAGCACGGTTGTTACCATTACTAGTTATATACCTTTCTTTACTCCTATTGTTATGCTCGTTCGAATTGGATTCCTCAATATCCCAGTATGGGAGATTGCGCTTGCATTAGCGATTCTAATTGCAACAATATGTATGATGATTGGTTTAACGAGTCGTGTTTACCGCGGTGGCGTATTATTATATGGTAAAGGCGCATTTAGTAATATCAAAAGGGCAATCAAGTTAGGGAAAAAATAAGATTGGCTTATTCATATTTAAAAAGACTACATAGTTAATCTATGTAGTTTTTTGTTGTTACAATAATTTTTATATATAAATTATTGTATTAGGCTATTTTTTTAAAGAAAACTTTAAAAAGTTCCCAAGAAGAGAGTGAAGAATTGAGTTCTGGTGAACAACGCAGAGCTATGAGTGATATAATTTATGTCTTTCTCAAAAATTGAGGAAAAGAAGTAGGGGAAATGGTATAAATATAATATTAGCGATTGATGAACTGGAAGTTTCACAGAATCTTACGCAATGTTTCAATCGAAATAAATATAAGTTGAAAGAAGTGGATATATTTATTGCTTTTTGAAGACATGTTGAATATTACAAGTTTAGAATCGCACTTTGCTATATCACGGTGAACGATATTACAAATAGCAGTAAATCAAATAAAATAAAGCTAGCTAAGAGTGAGCTTTTTTGTCTAAAATATTGACTCAAATCTAATAAGAGATTTAAAATCATAAGTTTATTTTCATATGAAAAATTAATCGTTAACCAAAAGAGAGATATTGATCAAATCTCGAACAGTATATAAAAATTTATTATAAAAATAATATATTGATTTGCTACATAAAGAAAGCCCCGTGACTATCAAGGGGTTTCTCATATGATCCCGACTGGCCTCGAACCAGCGACCTCCACCCTGTCAAGGTGGCGCTCTCCCTGCTGAGCTACGGGATCTTAAAAAATGCTTATGTAATAGCATCTTTAATAATTATGCTAAAGCAATTATATATAATTAACTGAAATTTTACAATATTTTTATAGTAAGTTTTTAAAGAGGGAGCATGTGCAAGTATATTAGTAGTGAATAAAGGGAGAATTAATAAGGAGAGAACTGAATAGAAAGTAGGTTTTGAATGTAGCGGTTATATTATTTTCGATAGTTATCTAAAGGATTTTCGTCACTTAGATCAACAAGTAAAGGACATAAGAATAGCAAAGGTAAAGCGGCGTTAGCATGATGAAAGGTATCATTAGACATATATTGTCTTCCGAAACAATACGGACAATCTTTTTCAAATGTTACGAGTATCGACCATACATCTTTTACTTTCCACTTCGTTTTACAATATGTACAACGCGCCATGGAGTTCCTCCTCATTTTAAGGTGTTTTCTAATATATTCCATTTGATTGTACTAAAGTCAAGTGCATTTAGTGTGATAGAATATAAGTTGGTTTGTTTTTTTATATGGATGTATTCCGTAATTTATGACTAAATGAATGTAGTGTGAGGGTTATATAATAAGAGATTTTCATTTTTAATATGCAAATTGGCCAATATATCCTTTTTACAATTTTCAAGAAATCATGTATAAAAGAAGTACAAGATATTTATAAATATTCAGGAGTAGAGGGAGAATAATTGTAATGGTAAGAAAAACGTTTAAGATGCGTGTGTCTAGAAATAGAACGATTTCGATTGATGGTTCGATTCTTGATGTGGATGTGACGCATGATGAGTTTTTACAAGAGTTCGTTGAGTGGGTCGATTCTAAAGGTTGGTCGTTTATGGGGATGACAGATGAGATTACACCTGAGGAAGCTAGTCAAAATTTAATAGACTCATTGATTGATGAGAAGGATAAGAAAGAGTAATTCCTTCTTATTTTTTGTTGTATATTTATGTTCCTAATCGTAAAAGTGTGATATAGTAAAAAAAGTGAATATTCTTCCAAATTAATACAAATTACATATAGGTTGGTAGAGGTATTTTATAGAATGTGAAAGTAAAGGGAAAAGGGAGAGTCATATGGTAAATTTTAAGGAAATTTCGGTTTTTGTTATGGTTATTTGTTTATTTTTTTTGACACCTATGACGTTATATGCTGAGACGAATATTGGAGTAAATCCGGAGCAAGTGGCACCTCCACCTGCGGAAGGGCCGAATGTTTTTAGTCAGTTTGCGACTACGATTGATGCGAAAACAGGAGATATGTTGTACGACAAAAATGCACATCATCGTGCGTTCCCTGCTAGTATGACGAAAGTGTTAACGGCGATTTTACTGATGGAGCATACGAAGCCAGAGGATCAATTTACGTTTTCACAATTAGCATTAGATCAAGAGAAGAGTAATTATCAAATTGAGTTTCAACCTGGTGAGACTATTAATAGAAATACTGCACTTATGATTTTAATGGTGCTGAGTGCGAATGATGTATCCTATGCGATTGCGGAGCGTATTGGAGGAAGTGTTGAAAACTTCGCCAATATGATGAATGAAAGGGCGAAGCAATTAGGGGCTAAAGATAGTCATTTTGTAACGCCAAATGGATTGCATGATCCAAATCATTATACGACGCCATATGATATGGCCATGATTACGAGAGGTGTGCAAAAGTATCCTGAAATTTTACAAGCGATGAATACGAAAAGAACGACGGTTACGACATCTACGCAAACAGTTTCTATTTTTAATAAGTCTACTTATTTTGAAAATCCATATAGCATTGGTGGTAAGACAGGATTTACGAATGAAGCACGCAATACGCTCGTTTTATTAAATGAGAAGGATGGTAATCGTATTATAAATGTAGTAATGGCTTCTCAAAGACCTGAAATTTATGAAGATTTGAAGCAGATGGCGGAATATTCTTTTGGGCAATTTACGAAGCAAACTGTACTAGATAAACATAGTTGGCACCAAAAGGCAAAGTATTTAAATAAAGATGTTGATTCTGAGCTGGAAAAAAGTGCAGAGCTTATGCTAAAGAAAGATGAAGGGAAAAATATAAAAACGGCTTTTCGGGTTAATTCAGTGGATAAAGAATCTTTGTATCAAAAAGGAATTCATCGCGGTGAAGTAGTTGGTGCGGTAGATATTATAAAGAATAATCAAACGATTGCGACTATAAATGTTCTTTCAAAAGAAGATGTTACTTTTGCGATGCCTAAAAAAGATACAGTTGCACCTGAAGTAAAGGAATCGAATGTGAAAGTGATAAGTGTTGGAATAGGTGCGATTTTATTATTTGGAGCGATTTTATATGTAGTGCTGCGCCGAAATAACCAAGGGATGAAATCAGAAGAAAAATAAATTGCTAGTAGACCGTGATGAGATTTTGTCACGGTCTTTTTTGTATGCATTTCAAAAATGATTTAACTAATAATTGTAAATTTTCTTATTGCATTTCCGTATCGTTCGTTATATTATTTACTTGTGTTCTTGTTAAAGAACGGAAATGAATATTGTATACTTCAAATAACATAAAACAACGGAGAGGGAGAGAGACGATGAAATTAATTTGGAAGGTGATTAGCAACGTTATCTCATTTGTTTTATTTGCGGTAATGGTTTGTTTAGCTTTTGTAGTTATTTCTTCAAAAGCGAGTGGCGGGGATCCAACAGTGATGGGATATCAATTTAAGAGCGTTCTTTCAGGATCGATGGAACCAACATTTTTAACAGGATCAATCATTGCGATAGAGCCAACGAAAGATGGTTCTAAATATAAAAAAGGTGATGTTATTACGTTTAAAGAGAAAGATGACAAAATTATCACTCACCGTATTATCGGTGTGAAAGATACAAATGGAAAAGTAATGTATGAAACAAAAGGGGATAACAACAACGGACCAGATTTAGCACCAGTACTTGCAGAGAATGTAATTGGAAAGTATGCAGATATTACAGTTCCATACGTTGGTTATGGACTGAATTATGCGAGTTCAAAAGCGGGAGCAGCATTACTTCTCATTATTCCTGGAGTCTTTTTACTTGGCTATTCCGCAATTTCTATTTTTGGCGCTATTCGTAGCATTGACGGAGAAAAGAAAGATAAAAAAGTAGAACAATCCGTCTAGTTCGTTTGGTTATACTTTCCGTTTAGGAAGTTAACAAATATATATATATATTAAGGGGATATGGACATGACTTTAAAGAAAAAATTAGGAATGGGTATCGCATCAGCAGTATTAGGAGCAGCATTAGTTGGTGGAGGAACATTTGCATTCTTTAGCGATAAAGAAGTGTCAAATAATACATTTGCGGCTGGTACGCTTGATTTATCATTAAATCCATCAACAGTTGTTAATGTATCGAATTTAAAACCTGGTGATACAATTGAAAAAGAATTTAAACTAGAAAATAAAGGCTCTTTAGATATTAAAAAGGTTCTATTAAAAACAGACTATAGTGTAGAAGATACGAAGAAAGATAATAAAGATGATTTTGGTAAACATATTAAAGTAACATTCTTAAAAAATGTAGATAAGCATGAGACGATTGTGAAAGAAACTACATTAGATAAATTGAAGGGTGATACACTTACAGCAGTTAATAATGATTTAGCTGCTTGGTTCTGGGATGAAAAAGGTATTTCTGCAGGTAAATCTGATAAATTCAAAGTGAAATTTGAATTCGTTGATAATAAAAAAGACCAAAATGAATTCCAAGGCGATAAGTTACAATTAACTTGGACGTTTGATGCACAGCAAGGCGATGGTGAAACGAAATAATAATGACAACAAAAAGAGACTATCAAAAGTGGTAGTCTCTTTTTGTGTTAAAAGAGAAATGTAAAAAGAAACATAATTTTTATATCATTTTGTAATTCACTTTATTATAATAAAGGTATAGTTCTTGATAAAGAACAAGTTGTTCGATAGGAGAGATTAAAATGCTGAAGGCACCTCGCAAATTCAAAAAGATGCTTATATTGCCATGTTTGTGCTCTATTACTTTTTATTTAGGTTCTCAAATGATGACTTATACAGAGGCAGCTTTCATTCATGAGACGAAAGTGCAGGCTACTATTTCTACAGCAAGTATTTTTCCAAAAACAGTTGATCAGTTGACAGAACAAGCTAAGCAACATAAGGAAGTAATTTTGCATGAGTATGAAGAGATGAAATCGAAAGTAACTTTCACTTCCACTCAAGAATTAGAACAGGCGCTTGTTATGTGGAAGCAAGGACGTGAGAAAATTGTTACTGAGAGGGAACTGTTACAAAAGGTATATGCATCAATAGAAAATCCTTATAACAAAGTGAAAGAAGAGTTAAAGGGAAATAAAAGTGAATCTAATAAGCAAGTATTCTCGTATGTGAATGCTGGTTTTCATATAGTTAAAGAGCACTGTGAGTATGTTGATAAAGAGGTTAATTTACAGGTGATTGATAAACAAATTCAAGCTTTTGAAAAATTATTAGTAGATGAAACAGCAAAACAAGTGAGTGAGGCTGAGAAGCAAAAGAAATTAGAAGAGAGTAAGAAGCAAGAAGAAGCGAAAAAGCTAGAAGAGAGCAAGAAACAAGAAGAGGCGAAAAAGTTAGAAGAGAGCAAGAAACAAGAAGAGGCGAAAAAGCTAGAAGAGAGTAAGAAACAAGAAGAGGCGAAAAAACTAGAAGAGAGTAAGAAGCAGGAAGAGGCGAAAAAACTAGAAGAGAGTAAGAAGCAGGAAGAGGCGAAAAAACTAGAAGAGAGTAAGAAGCAAGAAGAAAAGAAGGAATAGTAAGTAAAATACAGCAGCATTTCGGAAGGAATAAATACAATGATAAGACAAATAGGCGAGAGAGCCCTACGACTCATCTATTTGCTTTGTTTTTCTTATTTCACTATTCGTGGGTATAAGGTCTTCACCTGAAAATTTAACGAATGCGAGGAAGTTAGTTGGCAGCACCGCTTGGTGAAGGTTAATGATCAGTGGGGATGAACAGAAAAACACTGATTAAAGTTTCACTTTATTTCTCAATACTTTTCTGAAAAAAAGGAAAAAATGTTGAGAAATAAAAATAATCAAAATATATATTGTATTTATATAGTCTTGTTCGTTATAATGAACTTAAGGTTTTAAAAAAAGAACAAATATTAGCTAAGCTAATATAGTTTTAGTTACACCTCTTATTTTGAAATAAGAGATAAAAATACAAAAAACAGCTAGGGGGAATTGATTGTGAGTCTGAAAAAGAAATTAGGTATGGGAGTTGCATCAGCAGCATTGGGGTTATCTTTAATTGGTGGAGGAACATTCGCTTACTTTAGCGATAAAGAAGTATCAAACAATACATTTGCAGCTGGGACGTTAGACCTTACATTAAACCCTAAAACGCTTGTAGATATTAAAGATTTAAAACCAGGGGATTCTGTTAAGAAAGAGTTCTTATTAAAGAACGACGGTACTTTAGCAATTAAAGATGTTAAATTAGCGACAAAGTATACTGTGAAAGATGCAAAAGGTGATAATGCTGGTGAAGACTTCGGTAAGCATATTAAAGTGAAATTCCTTTGGAACTGGGATAAGCAAAGTGAGCCTGTATATGAAACAACTTTAGCGGATTTACAAAATGTGGATCCAGATCTTTTAGCTAAAGACATCTTTGCTCCTGAGTGGGGAGAAAAGGGTGGATTAGAGGCTGGCACAGAGGATTACCTATGGGTACAGTTTGAATTCGTAGACAATGAAAAAGATCAAAATATTTTCCAAGGTGATTCATTGAATTTAGAGTGGACATTCAATGCTAACCAAACAGATGGAGAAGAAAAATAATAAATAAAAAAAGCGGGGGATTCCCCGCTTTTTTTTATAAAGAAAAAAAGAAGTGCCCGTTTTAAGCACTCTTTTATATGTATTATTGTTGATTTTTCTTCCATTGTGTAAATTCGAGAAATTCACGAAACTGTTCTTTTGAGACACCAGAGCTCATCGCATCTTTAACGAGCTGTGTCCATTCGGAGTCTAGATGACTTTCCGTTGTTGTTTCATCGTGAAGTAAAGTATCAACTGGAATTTGTAGAACAGCTGCAATTTTTTCAAGAAACTGAATAGAAGGGTTTTTTTGTAAATTCCGTTCTATAGAACTAATGTAAGATTTAGCGACACCAGCTTTTTCGGCGAGTTCTGTTAATGAAATGCCTTTTTGTAAACGAAGGCGTTTTATACGTTCTCCTATCATATTTGCGCACCTTTCTATCAATATGTAGTCGTCTTATGATGTGATTATTATAACATAAACTTCGTTAAAAAGAACGAGGCTATTGAGCCTGGCTCGTATGCTTCATACGTTGAAAAAAGTGTTCAATATCTTGCAGGGCAATGCCAGCATCTAGAGCTTCAAGTATTAAATCAATCCATTCTTGATCTAGTGAGTCAGCCTTATCTTTGTACAAATGTAATTCCTCCCTAATTAGTGGTCATAATTGCTGCTACAGAATATATGATAATGCAATCGGATTTTGTATTTTATATAGTGAATTATCAAATATTTTGTAGATGAAACAAAGATAAAATCCCCATTAAATTCCCTCTATGGCGATTATAAAGTTTCTGACAAATATTTTCAATATTTTCTGAAAACATTGTTGAATTGTGATATATTCGTATACTAACTATGAAATTTTTACAAATATATTAAAAAAATTACATAATATAACTAAATATTGAAAATATATTGAATTTTTAATAATATAAAGTATGTAATACATATTTTATATTAGGGGAGGCAATAAGGGATGAAAAAGAAACCATTTAAAGTGTTATCATCAATTGCTTTGACAGCTGTTCTAGGCTTGTCGTTTGGTGCTGGAAGCCAGTCTGTATACGCTGAAACGCCGGAGAACAAGACAGCTACAAGTCCAGTTGATGATCACTTAATCCCAGAAGAGAGATTAGCAAATGCGCTAAAAAATCGTGGGGTAATTGATTCGTCAGCTTCAGAGACAGAAACAAAGAAAGCTGTCGAAAAGTATGTAGAGAAGAAGAAGGGTGAAAATCCTGGGAAAGAAGCGACAAATGGGGACCAACTTACGAAAGATGCATCTGACTTTTTAAAGAAAGTGAAAGATGCGAAAGCAGAAACGAAAGAAAAGTTAGACAAACCGGCAACAGGGACACCTGCAGCGACAGGCCCAGTTAAAGGCGGTCTAAATGGTAAAGTACCAACTTCTCCAGCAAAGCAAAAAGAATATAACGGTGAAGTTCGAAAGGATAAAGTACTCGTTTTACTTGTAGAGTATGCTGATTTCAAGCATAACAATATTGATAAAGAACCTGGCTACATGTATTCTAACGATTTTAACAAAGAACACTATGAAAAAATGTTATTCGGTAATGAGCCATTCGCGTTAGATGATGGAAGCAAAATCGAAACGTTTAAACAATATTACGAAGAGCAATCTGGTGGTAGTTACACTGTTGATGGAACAGTTACAAAATGGTTAACAGTTCCTGGTAAAGCTGCTGATTACGGTGCTGATGCTGCAACAGGTCATGATAATAAAGGGCCAAAAGGACCACGTGATCTAGTAAAAGATGCATTAAAAGCAGCTGTAGATAGCGGTCTTGATTTATCACAGTTTGATCAGTTCGATCAATACGATGTAAATGGTGATGGAAATCAAAATCAACCGGACGGTTTAATCGATCACTTAATGATTATTCATGCGGGTGTTGGACAAGAAGCTGGCGGTGGTAAATTAGGTGATGATGCAATTTGGTCACATCGCTGGACAGTTGGACCAAAACCATTCGCAATTGAAGGTACACAAGCGAAAGTTCCATATTGGGGCGGAAATATGGCAGCATTCGACTACACAATTGAACCAGAAGATGGCGCGGTTGGTGTATTCGCACATGAATATGGTCATGATTTAGGTCTTCCAGATGAGTATGATACAGACTATACCGGTCATGGTGAACCAATTCAAGCTTGGTCTGTTATGAGTGGCGGAAGCTGGGCTGGTAAGATCGCAGGAACAACGCCAACAAGTTTCTCACCACAAAATAAAGAGTTTTTCCAAAAAACAATCGGTGGTAACTGGGCAAATATCGTAGAAGTAGATTACGAGAAATTAAATAAAGGTGTCGGTCTAGCAACATATTTAGACCAAAGTGTTACGAAATCTAGCCGACCAGGTATGATTCGTGTTAACTTACCAGATAAAGATGTAAAAGGAATTCAGCCAGCATTTGGTAAACAGTATTACTACAGCACAAAAGGTGACAATCTTCACACAAAAATGGAAACACCACTGTTTGATTTGACAAATGCAACGAATGCGAAATTCGATTTCAAATCATTATATGAGATTGAAGCTGAGTATGATTTCCTTGAAGTACAYGCTGTAACAGAAGATGGTCAACAAACGTTAATTGAAAGAATTGGTGAGAAAGCAAATAGTGGAAATGCAGCTACGACAAATGGGAAATGGATTGACAAATCATATGATTTAAGTCAATTCAAAGGTAAGAAAGTAAAATTAACATTTGAGTACATTACAGATGGTGGTTTAGCATTAAATGGTTTCCTACTTGATAATGCGTCATTAACAGTAGATGGTAAAGTTGCATTCTCAGATGATGCAGAAGGTACATCACAATTTAAATTAGATGGTTTCGTTGTTTCTAGCGGAACAGAGAAGAAAAAACATAACTACTATGTAGAGTGGAGAAACCATACTGGATCAGATAGCGCATTGAAATTTGCTCGTGGTCCAGAATATAACTCAGGTATGGTTGTATGGTATGCAGACTCAGCTTACTCAGATAACTGGGTTGGTTTACATCCAGGACACGGTTTCCTTGGTGTAGTTGATTCTCATCCAGAAGCAATTGTAGGAACTTTAAATGGTAAGCCGACAATTGACAGTAGTACACGATTCCAGATTGCTGATGCGGCGTTCTCATTCGACAAAACGCCAGCTTGGAAAGTTGTATCTCCAACGCGTGGAACGTATACGTATAATGGCTTAGCTGGTGTACCGAAGTTTGATGATTCGAAAACGTATATTAATCAACAGATTCCAGATGCAGGACGTATTTTACCGAAGCTTGGTCTGAAGTTTGAAGTAGTAGGACAAGCTGATGATAATTCTGCAGGTGCTGTTCGTTTATACCGTTAATACAGTAAAACTACCGGGAGATTTTCTTTCGGTAGTTTTTTGTGAGCAATGAATTTTATATAAAGGGAAAAGTTATATATAATGTAACTTTAAGAATAGAAATTTGTTACATATGAAGTCTATATAAATAATGAAATAATTGGATAAAAATAGTGGGAGAAGGTGAGTGCATGAGTATTTCCTCTATTGTAAATAAACAAAAGGAATATTTTCACAAAGGACATACGAGAAGTCTAGAGACGAGAAAGAAGAATTTGCAGAAGCTTTATGAAGGAATTCAGCGTTTTGAAGGTGAGATTTTTCAAGCGTTGAAATTAGATTTGAATAAATCAGTTCACGAATCATTTACAACAGAAATTGGATATGTACTAAAAGAGATTTCTTTTCAAATGAAGCATATTTCATCTTGGAGTAAACCAAAGCGTGTTCGCACAGCTCTTACTCATTTTGGATCGAAGGGGAAAGTGGTGCCAGAACCGTATGGTGTGACGCTTATTATCGCACCGTGGAACTATCCGTTTCAATTAGCAATTGCGCCACTCGTAGGAGCATTGGCAGCTGGCAATACAGTCGTTTTAAAGCCGTCAGAGTTAACGCCAAACGTTTCAAAAGTGCTTACGAGAATGTTAGGTGAATTATTCCCAGAAGAGCTTGTATCGGTAGTAGAAGGCGGCGCTCAGGAAAGCACTGCACTTTTAAAGGAACCGTTTGACTATATTTTCTTTACAGGTAGTGTTGGTGTTGGAAAAGTTGTGATGGAAGCAGCGGCGAAAAAATTAACGCCTCTTACGTTAGAGCTTGGCGGGAAAAGCCCATGTATTGTACATAAAGATGCAAAGCTAGATGTAACCGCAAGACGTATCGTTTGGGGCAAGTTTTTGAATGCTGGGCAGACGTGTGTAGCGCCTGATTATATATACGTTCATTCTTCAGTGAAAGAGCAGTTAATCGAGGTATTACGACATGAAATCGCAGAGCAATATGGAAAAGATGCTTTGCAAAATGACAATTATGTGCGAATTGTAAGTGAGCGTCATTTTGAACGTCTATGTACATTTTTACAAGACGGTAAACCTGTGATTGGCGGGAATTATACGAAAGAAACATTACACATCGAGCCGACAGTATTAACGAATGTTACATGGCAAAGTGCTGTTATGGAAGATGAAATTTTTGGACCTATTTTACCAATTATAGAATATGACAAAATAGAAGAGGTAATTGAAACGATTCAGCACCATCCAAAGCCGTTAGCACTATATGTATTTTCTGAAGATAGAAAAGTGCAAGAGAAAGTGACGAGTAATATTTCATATGGCGGAGGATGTATAAATGATGTCGTATATCATCTTGCAACGCCATATTTACCTTTTGGGGGCGTTGGAAGTAGTGGATTAGGCAGCTATCATGGTGAACAAAGTTTTCGGACTTTTTCCCATTATAAAAGCATTTTGTCCCAATCTACAGCATTCGACATGAAAATTCGTTACTCTTCTACAAAAAGTGCTTTAAAATTCATACGAAAGTTGTTAAAATGATGATGGTGTTTATCAGTAGGCGTAGCCGTATGATAAAAACCCCTTCGCAACTGAAGGGGTTTTTCTGTTCGACATATGTATCATGCGAAAATGAATCAAACATACTACATAAAGAATAGAAGAGAACGCTGCTAAACAACCATTTTTGTTTGGATCGAAACAAAAAAATAGTCTATAGAACATAAATATTTATTCATGAATATAAAAATTAAAATTTAAGGTAGATAGGACGGGAAAATGAAAAAGATTATTAAAGTTGAAGCAGTAGAAAAACATTTTGGAAATCAAGTGATTATCCCCCCTCTTTCTTTAGATATTAAAGAAGGAGAATTTTTAACAATTTTAGGACCGAGTGGTTGCGGGAAAACGACTTTACTTCGTATGATCGCAGGATTTGAAACCCCAACTAAAGGGAATCTTTTATTAGATGATGAAAAGATTAACGATTTGCCGCCATACAAGCGTCATATGAATTTAGTGTTCCAACATTACGCACTATTCCCACATATGAATGTTGAAAAAAATATTTGTTTCGGTATGAAAATGCAAAAAGTATCAGCAGCAAAGCAGAAAGAACGTGCGGAAGAGGCAATGCGTTTAACGCAGTTACTTGAGTTCCGTAATCGTAAACCTTCGAAGCTTTCTGGTGGACAGCAGCAGCGTGTAGCAATTGCAAGAGCAATTGTAAACAACCCACGTGTATTACTATTAGATGAGCCACTTGGAGCGCTTGACTTTAAGTTAAGAAAAGATTTGCAACGTGAATTGAAAAACTTACAACGTAATTTAGGAATTACGTTCATATATGTAACGCACGATCAAGAAGAAGCGATGAGTATGAGTGATCGTATTGTCGTTATGAATAAAGGGCATATCGAACAAGTCGGCACGCCTAAGGAAATTTACAATAAGCCGAAAACATTGTTTGTTGCGACGTTCATCGGTGAAAATAATATCGTGAAAAATGGGGAAAACTACGTAGCAGTTCGCCCTGAAAATGTAAAAGTTCGCTCGGTTGAAGAGCCAATTTTAAAAGAATACCATCTTGGACATATTGAAGATATTGAATTTGTTGGAAATATGGAAAAGCTATATGTACGTGAGGAGAAAACAGCGGAATTACTAATGGCATACCAAACTGCTGAAGAAGCAACGCAGTGGAGCATTGGAGATAATGTATATGTAGGCTGGGAGCAAGAGGACGAGGTGACCTTAAATTGAAGAAAGGGAAATTACTCGCATTACCTACAGTCGTATGGCTGTTACTCTTCTTCCTAATTCCACTTCTGTTCGTATTAGCATTTGCCTTCATGCAGCGCGGAGCATACGGGACAGTGGAAATGAAATTTACATTAGATAACATAGCACGTGTGTTTGATCCATTATATATGGGGACGTTATGGGAAACAGTGAAGATAGCTGTTATTACGACAGTACTATGTTTATTAATCGGTTATCCATTCGCCTATACAATTACAATTGTTGATCGTAAATATCGTTCTATCCTTCTATTATTGGCAACGATTCCGTTTTGGATTAACTTTCTTGTTCGTTCATACGCATGGATTGTTATTTTACGTTCACAAGGACTTGTAAACACATTGCTATTGAAACTAGGTATTATTAGTGAACCTTTAAATCTGCTATATAATACGCCTTCTGTAATACTCGGAATGGTATATTCTTTATTACCATTTATGATTTTACCAGTGTATGCAGCAATTGAGCAGCTTGATAAGCGTAAGCTAGAGGCGGCTTATGATTTAGGAGCAACACCAGTAAAGGCATTTTGGAATGTAACAGTACCGATGACGATGTCAGGGATTACAACTGGTTCTATTTTAGTATTCGTTTCTTCTATCGGAATGTTTGTTGTATCAGACGTTATGGGTGGATCGAAAGTAGCATTAATCGGAAACGTAATTCAAAACCAATTCTTAGGTTCACGTGACTGGCCGTTTGGTTCCGCGTTATCTATGATTGTTGTTCTATTCTCTGTTCTGTTAATTTACTTATATTATCGTGCAACGAAAGTATATAAATATGATGGAAACGGAGGGGAATAGGCAAAAATGAAGAAGTTTTTAGTTTCTTATTCTTGGTTAATCTTATTGTTTTTGTATTTTCCAATGATGGTTTTAATGGTATATTCCTTCAACGATTCTCGCATTAATGCGGAATGGGAGGGCTTTACACTCCATTGGTATACAGATTTATTTCAAAAACAAGATGTTATTGATGCGTTTGTAAATAGTATGACGATTGCTGTTATAACGACAATTGTGACGACAGTTCTTGGTGTGATTTTTGCTATTGCATTACACCGTTACAAATATCGTTTTGAAGGGGCCATTAACGGTCTTGTATATTTACCAATTTTAATTCCTGATATTTTAATGGGATTATCTTTACTTATCCTATTTAGTCAATTAGGTATGGAACTTGGAAAAACAACAATTATTATTGCACACATTACATTCAGTATTTCATTTGTTGTTGTTATTTTAGCGGCACGTCTTTCTGGTATGGGACGTGATTTAGAAGAGGCTGCAAACGATTTAGGAGCAACGCCGTGGCAAACGTTTCGTTATGTAACGTTTCCAGCAATTGCACCAGGAGTTATTTCAGCCGCATTATTAACATTCACATTATCGATTGATGATTTTGTAATTAGTTTCTTCGTATCAGGACCAGGATCAACAACATTGCCATTATACATTTATAGTATGGTTAAGCGTGGAGTATCGCCTGAAATTAATGCTCTTTCTACAATATTAATTGTTGTAATTGTAGGATTAATGGTGCTATCGGAAATCTTCCGTAATAAAGGTGCAGACGGTGAAGAGAACTCTGGAGGACACCTTCCTTTATAATACGAATGATATAGAAAGAACGAGGAGGTAATAAACCGATGAAATTAGTGAAGAGATTAGCTGGTATAGCAATTAGCTTCAGTCTTGCTGCAGGTGTACTTGCTGGTTGTGGTGAGAAAAAAGAAGAATTAAACATTTATAGCTGGGCTGACAATTTTGATGAGCAAGTTTTAAAAGATTTTGAAAAGAAATATAACGTGAAAATTAACTACGATAAATATGCAAGTAATGAAGAAATGCTTGCGAAATTACAAGCTGGTGGCGCGACATATGATTTAATTCAGCCATCTGATTACATGGTGAAAACGATGGCGAAGATGGACTTATTAGCGCCTTTAGATAAGAAGAATATCCCGAACATCGAGAACCTTGTTTCTAACTTTAAAACACCTGCGTTTGATCCAGAGAATAAGTATTCTCTAGTATATACTTGGGGTGTAACAGGAATTGCATACAATAAAAAGTATGTGAAAGAAACACCTACAAGCTGGAATGATTTATGGAACGAGAAATATAAAGGACATGTTACTTTATTAAACGATTCTCGTGAAGTATTAGGAATGGGACTTAAGAAAAACGGTTTCTCTAATAGCACGAAAGAGGATGCACAGTTAAAGACAGCGTCTGCTGATTTGCAGAAGCTACTTCCAAACTTATTAGCATTCGATACAGATAATATTAAACAAAAATTCATTACAGAAGATGCTTGGATCGGGACAGTTTGGTCTGGAGACGCAGCATTCATTGCGAAAGACAATAAAGATGTAGGATACGTTGTACCAAAAGAAGGTGGCACAATTTGGGCTGATACGTTAGCTATTCCAAAAGGTGCGAAAAATAAAGAACTTGCAGAGAAGTTTATGAACTACTTATTAGATGAAAAAGTAAGTGTGAAAAACTACGAGTCAATTGGTTACAGTAATCCAAATGAAAAAGCTCATCCTCTTCATAGTAAAGAATATCGTGATAATCACATGATCTTCTTAACAAAAGAAGAATTAGATCGTACAGAATGGCTTGTTGATGTAGACGATAAGTTAAAAGACTACGATCGCTACTGGACAGAGCTGAAAACAAAAGGTAAATAAGTAAGAAAATGCGGTTTCTAAAGTAGAAATCGCATTTTTTCATAGTAGGAGGAAATCGATTGAAGAAAAAGTTACATCAGTATGAGTTAATGTGTATCATTTTATTGTTTGTTCTATTTAGCATCATCGCTTGGAGGGTACATGTAGGTGGTGTTACAATGATGGATACATACGTACGTGATATGGTAAAAGGATTACAAATAGAAAGCTCAATTACATTCTTCACATATTTTACAAAGTTAGGATCTGCAATTGGAGTTATAACGACACTAATTATAAGTTTGCTCGTTTTTTGGAAAAAGCGTTATTATGCTGCTATGATTGTGTATCCAATGGCTATATTAACGACACACCTTGTTAATAAAGGGATAAAAGAAATTGCAAAAAGAGACCGCCCATCATTAAATGAGGCACTTGACGCACTTGGGTATAGCTTCCCAAGCGGACATGCAATGCTATCTATTATAACATTCGGTTTTCTTGCCTATATCATTGCTGCCAATTTGAAAAGCATAGCTGGAAAATGTGGTATTACGATTTCGATGGGCATATTAATTATATTGATTGGATTAAGTAGAGTTATTTTAAATGTTCATTACCCGACTGATATTTTAGCTGGTTACTGCGCAGGTGGCATTTTGTTAATCATCGCAATTTATTGTCATCGTTTACTTACCGAGAGATTGGGACTTAATAACGAGAGATAAAAAAACGTCTAGAAAAACTAGTATTATAGTTTTTCTAGACGTTTTTTGTTTATGGGGAGATGTGATAAAGTATAAATGACAAGTGAATTATATAAAGTAGGTGAAACTGTGTGAAGACAAATGTACATAAAATTGATAAGTGGGGGAAGTTAGGAACTTTTTTGTATCAATTTCGTTATACAGTAATTGTAGCATTACTACTACTTGCGATAGTGCTCGGTATTTTTGCTCCAAAACTTCCAGGAGTATTGGGCGGTGATGGTTTCCAAACAGAAGGGGATTATCAAAAGACGAAAGAAATTTTAGATAAAGATTTTAAGCAGTCTCAAGATACACTTTTACTCGTTTTTGAGAAGGAAAAGGATACTTCGCATGAGGAGTTCCAAAAGCGTATAGAGGGGATAATAAATCAAATTGAAGAGAAAGAAAAATACGAATCTTTCCATCATCCAATGCAAAATAAAGAGATGTTACAAGATGATATCGGTTATGCGACGATTTTATTTTCCGGGAAAACAAATAAAGAACGAATGGAAAAGACATTACAATTTGCCGGGAAAATCGAGAAGGAAAGTAATAGCGTATTAAAAGTAACACCGACAGGATATCCGAAAATTAATCAAGAGATTAATGAAAGAACGCAAAATGATTTAAAAGTAGCAGAGATGATTGGATTACCTATTGCTTTTCTCGTACTATTATTCTCATTTGGTAGTCTGATTGCGTCTATTTTACCGATTGTAAATGGCGCGCTTAGTGTCATTAGTACGATGGGGATTTTATATTTTATAGGTAGTGATAAAGAGCTATCTATTTTCGTGTTAAATGTTGCACCGATGATTGGACTCGCATTATCAATTGATTTCGCACTGTTATTTGTAAATCGTTTTCGAGAGGAAGTTGCGAAGAGAACAGTGAAAGAAGCGATAGCGATTACGTATCAAACGGCAGGGCGTGCTATCGTATTTTCAGGGTTATGTGTATTCGTCGGTTTATCAGGCTTATTTTTCTTTAAGATAGATTATATTCAGTCTGTTGCTATTAGCGGGATGATTGTCGTTATTATGAGCATTTTGTTTTCGCTAACACTTCTTCCGGCGCTATTATCTTTAATTGGTAAAAGGATATTAAAAAAGAATCAGGCGGCGCCTACGCCATCAAATGTATGGCGTAAATTTGCACAGTTTGTAATGAAACATCCAATCGTCATGATTATTGTTGTTACAACATTTATTGTTATTTGTTTATTACCGCTGCGTACAGCTAACTTGCAGTTTCCTGGTGTTGAAGCGTTACCTGAAAAGAGTGATACGAGAGTTGCATTTGAGAAGTATGAAGAAGCCTTTAATAAAACTGTCCAAACACACGCTGATGTTACATTAGTAGTAGAGACGAAGAAAGATATAACAGAAAAAGAAAGTTTACAAAAGATAGAAGCTGTTGTTCAAAAGTTAAAAGACGATAAGCAAGTATATAAGGTGAAAAGTGTATATGACGGGCTAAATGGAATGAAAGCAGATCAAGTTGCTGGAATGTTACAGTCGCCAGAAGCTGCGAAAATAGCTCCTGTATTTGAAGCGTATACGAAAGGGAATAAAACAACAATGGAAGTCTTTTTGGATACTAAGCCAAGTACAGAAACCGCAAAACAATGGGTTCGTGATTTCAAAAAGAATTATAAAGAAAATGATGTTACTTATTATTTGGGCGGTATGACGACGTTCCAGCAAGAGTTAGAAGATGAAATTAAAGATAAAGTTGCAATTGGTATGTCTGTTATATTTGGATCAACCTTTGTCATTTTATTATTCGCATTCCGCTCTATACTCATTCCAATTAAAGCTATTATTATGAACGTACTTAGTTTAAGTGCAACAATTGGAATTGTTATTTGGTTATTTGAAGGTGGTCATTTCGGATTAGAAGAGAGTTCAGTTTTATTTGTATTACCAATCTTTATTTTCGGCCTCGTATTTGGGCTTAGCATGGATTATGAAGTATTTCTTATTTCACGTATTCATGAGCTTTATGAAGAAACAGGAGATAACGATCAAGCAACGTTAGAAGGACTTGTTTCGACAAGTAGAATTATTACGTCCGCCGCTTTAATTATGATTGTTGTTACCGGTGCGTTCGCCTTTACTGATATTTTACCAGTAAAGCAGATGGGGCTTGGGGTTGCACTAGCAATATTTCTTGATGCAACAATTATCCGTCTTATGCTCGTACCAAGTTTAATGAAATTGTTTGGGGATTGGAACTGGTGGCTACCATTTCGAAAGAAAAGAGAAAAATCATCGTAAAAAAAACTCATCTTATAGATGAGTTTTTTTTATGAATAGCAGGGCCCATATTTTGCGCATAGTATGTGATAAGAACATTACATACAAGTAGGTGAAGGCAATGTTTCGTTATTTTAAGTTTAAGCTAAATGATACAGTACAGTTTGCTGAAAACGATGGGCATATGTATCGCATTGTCGGTTATCGGTTGGAAAAAGGGTTTTACCCAAAAGATGAATGGACTCATATTATTTATGAACTGCTTAGAGACTTTGACGGGTATACGATGGATGCGGAAGAAGAGGAACTTGTAAAAGTCATTCAAGTAGAGGATGAGTATTACAAAATACAAGAAGTATCGGGGTATCGCTATCCAGTAAAAATGAAGCAAAAGCAACAAGTTATGAAAGGAGAGAAAATAGACGACTTATTAGATACGTACAACGACTATAAACGATTGGCGGATTTCTTTAAAGATTTATTGTATGAACAAAAAGCTGAAGAAGTGTTGCAGGAAATGAAAAGGCTTAGAGCGTGAGGGGACAGTCGAGTATAAGGCTGTCCTCTATTTTTGACGGTGCATCAAATTATGTTTTCCGTTACAATGAGAGAATCAATAGAAATAAGGTGATTATAGTATGGAAACAAAGAAAAAGGGCGAATGGTGCGAAATTACGGTTCCAGCGACGTGGAATGGTATAAGTATTGAGTCGTTGTTAAAAGTAGAATGGGAAGTACCAAAAAAGTTATTACATCAGCTTCGTATGGAAAAAGGTGTTACGGTTAACGGAGAACAAAGGAGATGGAATGAACTTTTAAAAGAAGGAGATAAGTTACAAGTTCATATGTTTATGGAGGAGGAGTACGGCGTAGAGCCGGAATATGGTGAATTAAATGTAGTGTTTGAAGACGATCACGTACTCATTGTAAATAAGCAGGGGCAAATGGATACACATCCTTCTGAAAAAAATGGGACGGGAACACTTGCCAATCTTGTTGCTTTTCATTTTCAAATGCAAGGTTTAGAGACGAAGGTTCGGCATATCCATAGATTAGATAAAGATACGACAGGTGGTGTTGTATTCGCAAAACATAGAATTGCGGGTGCAATTATGGATCGTTTATTAATGGAACGGAAAATTAAAAGAACGTATGCGGCACTTGTTGAAGGAAAAGTAAAAAAGAAGCAAGGGACAATTGACGCGGCCATCGGAAGAGATCGACATCATGCTACAAGGCGCCGTGTTTCTCCAAAGGGAGACCAAGCTATAACGTACTATAAAGTAGAGAAATATTTTAAAAAACAAAATGCGACACTCGTAACGTTACAGTTAGAAACCGGTAGAACACATCAAATTCGCGTTCATATGAGCTATAATGGAAATCCATTAGTTGGGGATGTATTATATGGTGGGCAAACAACATATATGTCCGGGCAAGCGTTACATGCGATGAAGATTAATTTTTTGCATCCGATTACGAAAGAAGAGATCGTTGTTGACGTACCTTTCCCTACAAATTTAAACGATACAATGAAAAAACTTGAAAGAGAAAATAGGTAAAGTGTAAGTTTAAAGTTGAAAAAGGTAGATTTTTGCAGGGATTTCTCTAAAAGAGGCGAAGCCGTTAAGAGAAAAGAGAGGTGAGAATTATTTGAACAAATATAAATATATGCTAGGGATATTTTTCGCTTGTCTTTTACTTACTCTATGTGTTTATCCATATTTACCAACTCGTATGGCAGTGCATTGGAACGAGAATGGTGGAGCGAACGAGTTTATGAGTAAACAAGTGGTCGTATTATTTATCCCTGTCCTTATTATTATTTTACATGGATTAGTATATGTTATTTTGCATAATATATATAAGTTTAATGAAGGGGAGTATTTCATTATAAATGGATTTATAAAGAGTATTACTTTATTTATGATGTTTGTCCATATACTAATTCTCTTTATTAATTTGGGAAGTATTATATCCTTTCAGACAGGACTAACGATTGGAATTAGTATGTTTCTTTTTATGTTTAGTAAAGTGTTTAAAAAGGTGAAGGATAGAGAGAAAGAACCGATCAAATTACAAAAAATCCGTTTAGTTAGTAGGCGAATCTTTCAAGTGATGGCATGTGGCATATTATTTTCGTTGCTTTTGAGCCTGAAGTGGGGATTTTACTTGTTAATTAGTGTAATAAGCTGCGGGTCTATTTTGTTTATGTTCTACATTTTATACGCATACATATTAGAAAGCTATGAAACATAAAAAAAGAGTCTTCTCCTAGAAGACTCTCTTTTTATTTACTTCGTAATAAATTGTTGTGTCCAGTAGTTGCCGCTTTCTACATAGCCAACACCGATATGAGTGAAGCCACTATTTAAGATGTTTGCACGGTGTCCAGCACTGTTCATCCAAGCTTGTACAACTTCTTCTGGAGTACGTTGTCCTTGGGCGATGTTTTCACCTGCAGATTTATAAGAAATACCAAATTTCTTCATCATGTCAAACGGAGACCCGTATGTAGGGCTGTTATGATCAAAGTAGTTGTTTTTTTGCATATCTTCAGACTTAATGCGTGCTACTTTGCTTAATTCAGTATCGATTTGTAATGCTGATAAGCCTTGTTTTGTACGCTCTGCGTTTGTTAATTCAACAACGCGTTGTTCGAATTCGCTTAAAGATTTTGCTTCTTCAGCAGGCTTTTGCTCAGCAGGTTTTTGTGTTTCGTTTTGAGTATTGTTGTTTTCAGCTGGTTTTTGAGCTTCTGGTTTAGCAACTTCTTCAGCAGGCTTTTGTTCAGCTGGTTTTTGAGTTTCCTCAGCAGGCTTTTGAGCTTCTGGCTTAGCTGTTGGTTGTTCAGTAACAACATTTTCAGTAGGCTGTTGACCAGGAATGAAGCAATCTTGTTGGAATTGTCCTTGGTTCCATTGTGCTAATGATTCAACTCCCATAGATTGTAAGAATGCTTGTAATTCTTGTTGGCTCATTTGCTTCATCATCATTTTTGAATGCTGAATATTTTGAACCTTTATGTTAGATGGTTGTACTGTTGCAGCTTGTGCATCTAAAGAAGATACTCCTAAAGTAAGAGCTGTTGCAGCAGCTACAGATAATAAAACACGCTTTTTCATGATGTGTGTCCCCCTATATAAAGTTTTAATTTGTTTTCACACGATTTGTTTTTGACAGCCTGTCTGACTGACCAATTCATCGTAGCATACAATTTGCGAGAAAAAAGATGGAAAAAAATTCATAGACTTAAAATTTTCCTAATTTATCCTAAGAGGAGGAAAGGGATGAAATAAGAGAAACATAGAGTATAAAAGGAATTTTCAGCATTTTTATACTTGGTTTTAAGAGGGGGTTTTTGGAAAAATGTACCTATATTAAAAATGAAGAATCCTATTGTATCAATGATTTTAGCATTTTTTTGAGGAATATACTGGATGTATTTTTACAAAACTGTAATGTTTCTGTTGTTCTTTTTTATAATAAAGTAACATATTTTTAATGTTGTAGCGGACAAAAAAGCGGCTATCTCTTTACATAGACGAAGGAGATAGCCGTTTTCCTATTATTACGTATGTTACGAGTTATTACGAGTTGGTTTCAATTGCTTCTAATAATAGATCAACAATGTGAATTCCTCTCATTTTATGAGAAAGACCTTCACGTTCAATACCTAGTTTCATTTGTAATAGACATCCAGGGTTTGCAGTAACAATTGTCGCTGCATCTGTTTCATGTACACGGTCCATTTTGTAATCTAGAAATTCCATTGATAACTCCGAATGGACAATATTATAAATACCAGCAGAACCACAGCAGCGGTCTGCATCTTTCATTTCGCGGTATGTTGCGCCTTGAATGGCCTCTAGTAACATACGAGGTTCAGAAGATGTTCGCATAACATTACGTAAATGACAAGAGTCTTGATACGTAATGATTTGCGGCGTGAGTCGTAAGTCATTACGTTTATGGAAATCTAGTTCTACTAGTATAGCAGTAATATCTTTAATTTTAGAAACAAATTGCTTTGCGCGTTCAGCCCATTTGGGATCATCTTTTAACAGATAATCATAATCTACGAGATAAGCCCCGCAACCACCTGCATTCGTAATGATATAGTCGATTTGTAAATCTTCGAACGCTTGTATATTTCGTTTCGCTAATTCTTTTGCTCCACTCTTTTCACCAGCATGCCCATGTAATGCCCCGCAGCAACTTTGTGTTTTCGGAATAACGATATCACAACCAGCTAACTGAAGAAGTTTCATCGTTGCGTTATTTGTTTCTAAAAACATCGTATCCATTAAACAGCCTGTGAAGAATGCAACTTGTTTCTTCTTTTCCACCTCAGCAGGTAAAAATTCAGGACGATCTTTCATTGCTTTCATTTTAGGGATTTTTGGCAAAACGAGGTCCATCGTTGCAAGTGTTTCAGGGAATAACTTCATAATACCTGTTTTATGTGTTAGCGTTTGTAAACCAGAACGCTGGTAAAATCCGATTAGTCCTGTTAATGTTCGCATTCGGTTTTGATGCGGGAATAGTCCGTCAAAAACAACTTTACGAACAGCTCTCACGGGCATGGAGAACTTTTTATTTTGATTAATAATATCACGAGCTTCTTCTAATAAATGTCCATAATTCACACCAGATGGACAAACAGGTTCACAAGCGCGGCAGCCAAGGCAAACATTTAATGTATCTTCAACATCTTCATCCGGCTCAATTAAACCATCAACGACGGCTTTCATTAAGGCGATACGTCCGCGTGGGGAATGTGATTCTTTATACCCAGATTGAATGTAAGTAGGGCAAGTTGGTAAACAAAAGCCGCATCGCATACAGTTTAGTAGTTCATCTTCACTTAATCGTTCTTTAAATTCCTTTTGAATGTTTTCTTTATTTAATGTGGTCATCGCTCAACCACCACTCTTTTACGAGAGTCTTTCGCGAACATCTTTCCAGGATTCATAATGTTGTTTGGATCGAAGGCTTGTTTAATCCCTTGCATAGCAGCAATACCTTCTTTACCTAATTTCATTTCTAAATACGGAGCTTTCATCGCGCCAACACCATGTTCGCCGGTAATCGTACCACCAAGCTCAATCGCTTTCGCAAATATTTCAGCAAAAGCCTGTTCAGCACGGTGCATTTCGTCTTCATTACGGGCATCTGTCATACAAGTCGGATGCAAATTACCATCACCAGCATGACCAAAAGTACAAATAGGAATATTAAATTTCTTTGCAATTGCATTAATTGCTTCAACCATTGGAGCGATTTGTGAACGTGGTACAGTTGCATCTTCTAATATTGTTGTCGGTTTTAGTCTTGCAAGTGCTGATAGTGCACTCCGGCGTGCTGTACGAAGCGCATCTGCTTCGGCTTCATCTTTTGCAACGCGAACATCGACCGCATTCATAGCACGGCAAACGTTAGCCATTTTTTCGATATCTCGATTGACAACCTCGGGCGGGCCATCTTGTTCAATTAATAAAATTGCTTTAACGTCAGTTGGTAAACCGATTTGTGCAAACTCTTCTACAACTTCAATTGTTGGTTGGTCTAAAAACTCAAGTGTCGCCGGAATAATTTTATTTGCAATAATAGCAGAAACAGCTCGAGCAGCTTCGTTAATATCTTCATATAGCGCAAGCATCGTTTTCTTCGTTTCAGGCATAGGGACAAGTTTTAATATAGCTTCCGTAACAACACCAAGTGTTCCTTCAGAACCAATAAATAAACGAGTTAAATCATAACCAGCGACATCTTTTGCTAATTTACCACCAGTACGAATGATATCGCCGTTCGGTAAGACAAGTTCAAGCCCCATTACATAATCACGTGTTACGCCATATTTTAAACCACGTAATCCGCCGGAGTTTTCATTAATGTTACCGCCGATTGTAGAAATTTTCATAGAGCTTGGATCTGGTGGATAAAATAAACCTTTTTCTTCTACTGCTTTAATAATATCAAGTGTAATAACACCAGCTTGTACAGTAATTGTTAAATTCTCTTCGTCAATTTCTAAAATATTGTTCATATGGCGGAAAATAAGGACGATACCACCTTCAAGTGGACACGTTCCAGCGCAAAGATTTGTTCCAGACCCGCGAACGTATACTGGGATTTTATGAGTGTTACACACTTTTAACACGTCTGCTATTTCATTTGTATTACGAGGAGCAATGACTGCATCAGGCATCGCTTGGAAGTTTGGAGTGGCATCATAACTATAAGTTAAACGCCCCATATTGGATGTATCTACATTATCTTCGCCAACAATAGATACGAATGAATCAATAATTTGCTTTTCTAACATTGGAAATCCCCCTCAAACTGTTAACGTATTTCGTCATAATAAAAAACGTTGTAACAGTGCTTTCATTATAATGATAAAAAAGTTGGAGGATTCTTTCTATGTACAATCATCTAAAGATTAATCAATTTTATCGTTATTTTTTGTATGATTATCTAATAAGAGGAGTGCGAAGTATAAAACATTTAAATCTTTGAATTGTTTCGGGTCAAGTCCTGTATGTTCTTCAATCTTTTTTAGCCTGTAATGCAATGTGTTAATGTGTATATGTAATTGCTCAGCTGTCTGCTTATAAGATTGGTTATAATCGATAAATAAACGTAAAGTGTGCATAAGCTCAGGAGATGATACTAAGTTTTCAATGGTACGCTCTAGAAACTGTTCTCGAGTTTCAGTAGAAATATCTTGTAAACACATTTCTAAACGTAAATCTTCATTAAATACAATTTTTTTCGTTTCAAGTGATACTGAAAGGGCGCGTAATGCTTGTTCGTACGATAAGTTCATATTGCTTGGCGTAACTGTTTGTCCAATCCCGATATATAAAGTAATAGAAAATAAAGTTTCACAGTCTTGTTTTAACCGTTTTAAAAATTGAAAGGTTTGCTCTTTGGATTGGATTGTTGTAAACAAAATAAACCGATCATTTCCCCAGCGAACAAATAAATTTTCTTTTGCTAAAATGTTGCGCATATGTTGCCAAATTTTACGCTGGAGCATCGTATTATCTTGGGCGATTGATAATAAAATAAGTTGTTTCTTCTTATATAAATCAATGCCAAGCGTTTTTGCACGATCGAGAAAACTTGGAAACCAGTCTGTATTTTGAAGCCAATCAAAGACAAATGCTTCATAAGAACGGTGCTCAAGTTCTAGTTGTTCTAAAAAGTAGTTTTCATGAATTAATAATTCTGTCATCTTACGTAATATTTCTCCGTATTGTGAAATATTTTCAGGTTCTCCTGTAATTCCAATCACGCCGATTACTTCGTCATGGAATAGTAAAGGAAGGTTCATCCCAGCTTTTACACCTTGCAGTCGTCGTTCATCGTCTTTTGTAATAATGACAGTTTTCTTTTGTTTCGCACAGCGGAGTGCACCTTCATGAAATTGACCGATTCTTTCCGCATCTGTACTTGCGATAATAACGCCTTGTATATTAATAATAATAATGTTTTCAGTAATTAATCTGCGTACTTCACGTACAATTTTATTCGCTAAATCAGGAAAAAGCATAATTTACACACCTCAAATTCTATTTGTTGTACATTATATATGTAAGTTTATCCCGCATTAATGGGCAGTAAGACCCCCACCTCAAAATTCAGCGAAAGCAAAGAAGTTAGATGGGGGATCAACTGCCCATAAAAGCCCGATTGGTTCAACTAATAATCAGTGGTGGATGAAGAAAACCCCCACTGATTAAAGTTTCACTTTATTAATAAAGGAAGATTTCACATTTTCCACACATTTATTTGTTATTTTACAATTATAACGAAATCATCCGAAGATGGAGGGAATCTTTTGAGAAAGTATGTTTTTCTTCTCTGTTTTTTATTTCTATTAGTAGGGTGTCAAGGAAGTTCGTATACACCGATTGCTAAAGATAAAAGTGTTATTATAACAACGAATATAAAGGAAGGTAGTATTAGTTTTATTGATAAAAAAACAAAGAAGCTATTAACAACATGGGAATTAAATGAGCCGATTGCGGGGGTTACGCTACTTCCAAATGGTGAGGAAATACTTGTTTATGGTAAGCAATTAGAATATATGTATGTATATTCACTAGCAGAAGGAAGACAAGTGGACAAATATAAGACTGGAAAAGGAATTGCTAATGTTATCGCATCAGATGATGGAACACAATTATTTGCTGCCGATCAAAATGAACAAAAGGTAAGGTTCTTTGCGATAAAAGGAAAAGAGACAGGGAGTGTTTCAACAGGAAAAGGGCCGATAACGATGGTAGAGCATCATAACCAGTTATCTGTACTCAACTTTTATGATACGAAACTAACGACCATTGATACAAAGAAAAAAGAAGTGATACAGTCCTTTATGATTCCACCAGCATCAACAGGAGCAACGGTTAGCGCTGATGGGAAAGAAATATGGATTGGTGGACATGGTGATGGAAGTCAAGTGAATGAGAAAGTATTAGTGTATTCTTTACAGAGCGGAGAGATGATGCGTTCTTTACATGCTCCGTTTATGCCTGTGAATATAACAAAGGATGATAAGTATGTATATGCGCTAAGTCACGGTTCAAATACGCTTAGAAAGTTTGATGCAAGTACGTATCAAGAGGTAGGATTTGTAGAAGTAGGATCTAATCCATTTGCATTTTTGAAAAGCGGTGCAGAAGGATATGTAGCTAGTTATGATAGCGATGAAGTATGCGTAATGGATATGAAGAATATGAAAATAAAACAAACAATTAAAGTCGGAAAAGGACCGTTTCAACTCATAGAGAGAGAAGGGGAAGGACAATGAGTAAATATAACGTGCTAGTCGTAGATGACGAAAGTGATATGAGGCAACTTGTCGGAATGTACTTAGATAACTTCGGATACGAGTGGGGAGAAGCTGAAAATGGAAAAGAGGCACTTCGAAAATTAGAGACGGATCATTACGATTTCGTTGTACTAGATATTATGATGCCTGAGATGGATGGGCTTTCAGTTTGTAAAGAGATTCGAAAAACGTCGGATGTACCTATTATATTTTTAACAGCAAAAGGTGAAGAGTGGAATAGGGTGAACGGCTTACGTATGGGAGCAGATGATTATATTGTAAAACCATTTAGTCCCGGGGAACTAATTGCTCGTATGGAAGCTGTTTTAAGACGATATACAAAGCAAGAACAGCAAGAAGAGATTCAATTTGGACCGATTCTTATTAATGAAAAAAGTAGGAGGGTCGAGACGAATGGTGAGACGATTCCTCTTACGGTAAAAGAGTTCGATTTACTATATTTTCTTTGCCAACATAATGGACAAGTATTTAGCCGGGAACAATTGCTTGAAAAGGTGTGGGGATATGATTATGCAGGAAGTACAAGAACGGTAGATACGCATGTGAAAACGATGCGTCTAAAGCTAGGAGAAAGTGGAAACTACATTCAAACCGTTTGGGGTGTAGGTTATAAATTTGAGGTGTAACGTATGTTTACGATGGTACAAAAGCTTTGGCTTACAGTAGTATGTGCAGTATGTGTAACAGTTTCCTTTCTTTATTTTGTATCTTTATACTCATATGAAAAGTTATACGTTGATAATTTAAAAGATTCATTAGTAATGGAAGGGAAACGTCTTGCCACGCAATATGATAAACGTGAAGGAGTATCCACTTTTGAAGAGAAAGTAAGGGCATATGATCAAATATCTAGTTCAGATGTCCTTTTCGTATACAATCCGCGTGATTTAAGCGCATGTTTGCCTTTTGATGTTCACCATCATTCTCTTATAAGTGAAGGGGATAGACAGGCGCTATTAGATGGGAAAACAGTGACAAAGATAGGGTATGAAGAACATTTTGATCGTAATATTATGGGTGTTGTCATCCCTGTTTTAGATAATAAAAAATTAGTTGGTATTGTATACTCTTATATTCCTTTAAAAAGTATAAAAGACTTAATATTTGATATGGGTCTTATTTTAGCGCCGTTAGCACTTGCAATGATTTTAATTACAATATGGATTGGTAGAAAAATTATTATCGCCATTACGAGACCGCTTTCGCAAATGGAACGAGTTGCAAATCATTTGGCTACTGGAGATTTCTCAGAGCGGATTACAATTTCTTCAGAAGATGAAATTGGACGATTGGGAAAAGCCTTTAATAAAATGGCAAATTCCTTAGAAACAGAAGATGTAAAGCGTAAGGAATTTTTAGCTAATGTTTCGCATGAACTTAGAACACCGCTTAGTTATATTAAAGGATATAGTGAAGCTATTTTAGACGGTGTAGCGAAGGGGCCGCAGCAGGAAAAAGTAACGCAACTTATTCATAAAGAAGCAGGTCGCATGCAGCGCCTCGTTCATGATTTATTAGATCTAGCGCAGCTAGAAGGTGAACACTTTCCCTTAAAGAAACAACCTATCGTTTTTTCACAGCTTATTGAAGATGTACTAAATACGTACGAGTTACAGTTTGTAGAAAAAAACCTTCGTATTTCAACGAATTTAAATCCTGAAATTATCGTAATGATTGATGAGGATCGTATGCAACAAGTACTTCATAATGTATTAGATAATGCGATACGTTATACAAATCAAAACGGGGATATCATAATAACATTAAAGCAAATCGATGATTATTGTGAATTGCACATAAAAGATACAGGAATAGGTATTGATAGAGAGCATTTAGAAAATCTGGGGGAACGCTTTTACCGAGTAGATAAAGCGAGAAGTCGTCAACACGGTGGAACAGGTTTAGGTCTTGCAATTGTAAGGCAAATTGTTCATATACATGACGGTGAGTGGAGAATAGAAAGTGAAAAAGGTAAGGGCACGACAGTTAGTATTAAATTAAAAGCACAAGATGAGGAGAGCATATTCTAACTTTTGGAATATGCTCTTCATATTGAAGGTAAATAGTTACGCGTAAATGTATTAATTAATATCAAACAAATATCAAAAATTTGACTATTTTATGAACAAAACATTTGTACTTCTTACTAATTCGTTCTAAAATAGTTATGGATGCTAAGTTCTTATAAAACGTTACAATTGTTGTTTGGAAGATACTGAGGTGATTTAACTGGAGTACAAATCTATTAAACCGAAAAAAATTTACGAAGAAGTATCTGAAGCTATTTTAACAATGATTAAAAATGGTACGTTAAAACCTGGTGACAAACTACTTCCTGTTCATCAATTAGCTGAGCAGTTTCAAGTTGGCAGATCTGCTGTTCGTGAAGCGCTAAGTGCGCTAAGAGCAATGGGCTTAATTGAAATGAAACAAGGAGAAGGTACATATGTAAGGAATTTCGATCCTTCTTCATTAACAAAATCACTAAATAACAAGTTATTAATGAAGAAAGAGGATATTTTGAATTTATTAGAAGTACGGAAGGTGCTCGAAGTGGGGGCAGTTCGAGCGGCAGCGGCAAAACGTACGGAAGCTAATTTGCAAAATATGAAGCAGTGGTTAGATGAAATGGCAAAGAGCATTGGAGATGAGAAGGCTGGCGAAAAAGCAGACTTTCATTTTCACATGGGAATTGCAGAATCTTCGCATAATAACATCTTGCTTGAGCTCATGAATCATGTTTCAGAGATGATTGCTGAAACGATTGGTGAATCAAGACGCATTATTTTATATGGTGAACAAACAACATCAGAACGACTTTTAGAAGAGCATCAATCTATATATGATGCGGTGTTAAAGCAAGATGTGGAATTAGCGCAGCAAGCGATGCTAGATCATTTAACAAATGTAGAACATATTGTCACAGGTAAAAGCGATATAAATTCGTAATTTAATCTTTTAAAAATCTAATTTTCTGATAAAATAGAGAGATTAAGTAAGCGTTTTCTTTAGAAGAGGGAGAGGATAGGCCATGGTTGAGCCTACTTCTTCTAATCTTAGTCATCTGATGACCATATGATTTTTGGCGGAGTTGTAATGAGGGGGAATTATAGTTATGAAAGTTACTTTATTTGTTACTTGTTTAGTCGATATGTTTGAAACAAACGTCGGTAAAGCAACAGTTGAAGTATTGGAGCGTTTAGGTTGTGAAATTGAATTTCCAGAAGCACAAGTTTGTTGTGGTCAGCCTGCTTATAATAGCGGCCATGTAGAAGCAGCAAAAGAAGCGATGAAACATATGATTGAAACTTTCGAAGATGCAGAATATATCGTTACGCCATCTGGATCTTGTGCGACAATGTTTCATGAGTATCCGCATGTTTTTAAAGATGATCCGAAGTGGGCTAAACGTGCACAAAAGGTTGCTGATAAAACATATGAATTTACACAATTTATTGTAGATGTTTTAAAAGTTACAGATGTTGGTGCAAGTTTACCAGGGATAGCTACTATTCATAAATCTTGTCATATGACACGCCTGCTTGGAGTAAAAGAGGCACCAGGAATTTTATTATCAAGCGTAAAAGGATTAATTGTGAGAGAACTGCCGAACGTGCAAAATTGTTGTGGGTTTGGGGGAACGTTTTCAGTTAAGATGACTCCAATTTCTGAGCAAATGGTAGATGAAAAAGTAGATAGTGTAATGGAAACAGGTGCTGATTATTTAATCGGTGCAGATTGTGGGTGTTTGTTAAACATTGGCGGACGTATTGAGCGTTTAGGAAAAGAAGTAAAAGTAATGCATATTGCTGAGGTCTTGAATAGTCGCTCATGAAGGGGGAACATAAGCTATGTCTATGAAAATCAGTGAGAAAAAATTTAATGATCGCGTTGGCGATGGAATTCAAGATTCGTTTATGCGCGGAGCGGTATCTTCTGCACAAACGCGTTTATATACAAATCGATTAAAAGCAGCTGACGAGTTGGGAAACTGGGAAGAGTGGCGTGAACTAGGTGAACAAATTCGTCAACATACGTTAGAAAATCTTGATTATTATTTAATGCAGTTAAGTGAAAATGTATCAAAAAGAGGCGGTCACGTTTACTTTGCGAAAACGAAAGAGGATGCAGCAAAGTATATTCAAGACGTTGCAAAAAAGAAACAAGCGAAGAAAGTTGTAAAATCAAAATCAATGGTAACTGAAGAAATTAGTATGAATCATGCCCTTGAAGAGATTGGTTGTGAAGTGTTAGAGAGTGACTTAGGAGAGTATATCTTGCAAGTAGATAACGACCCACCATCACATATTATTGCGCCTGCACTTCATAAAAACAGAACGCAAATTCGTGATGTATTTAAAGAAAAACTTGGATATGAAAATTCTGATGATCCATACGAAATGACAAAGTTTGTTCGTAAACAACTTCGTGAGAAATTTATGGATGCAGAAATTGGTGTGACAGGTTGTAACTTCGCTGTTGCAAATACTGGCTCTCTTTGTTTAGTGACGAACGAAGGTAATGCCGATCTTGTCATGTCGATTCCGAAAACACAAATTGCAGTAATGGGTATGGAACGTATGGTTCCGACAATGGAAGAATTAGATGTTTTAGTTGGTTTACTATGTCGTAGTGCGGTAGGTCAAAAATTAACAAGTTATGTAACAGTAGCAGGACCAATTCAAGAGGAAGAGGTAGATGGACCGGAAGAGTTTCATTTAGTCGTTGTTGATAATGGCCGCTCTCAAATTCTTGGATCGGAATTCCGTTCAATATTGCAATGTATTCGTTGTGCCGCTTGTGTTAACGTATGTCCCGTATATCGTCACGTTGGTGGACATTCGTATGGATCTATTTATTCAGGACCAATCGGTGCGGTATTAACACCACTTTTAGGTGGGTATGACGATTACAAAGAGCTTCCTTATGCATCTAGTTTATGCGGAGCATGTACAGAAGCTTGTCCAGTAAAAATTCCATTACATGATTTATTATTAAAACATCGTCAAGTCATCGTTGAGCAAGAAGGTCGTGCCCCACTTGCAGAAAAATTAGCAATGAAAATGTTTAGTATGGGTGCTTCTTCAGCAGCTTTATATAAAATGGGATCGAAAATGGCACCGGCAGCAATGAGTCCATTTACATCTGGTAACCGTGTATCAAAAGGTGTTGGACCACTTAAAAACTGGACGGATATTCGTGAATTCCCAGCTCCAAGTAAAGAACGATTCCGTGATTGGTATAAAGATCATAAGAAAGGCGGGGACAAATAATGACAGGATTAATTCAAAACCGTGAGTCCTTTCTAGATAATATCGCAAAAGAACTTGGGCGCGCGCGTAAAACAGAAGGCGTAGAACGTCCAGCATGGAAAAGTAATGTGAATGTAGAAACGTTAAAAGATTATTCACAAGAAGAATTGTTAGAAGTATTTAAAAAGCAATGTACAAACATTCATACAACTGTTGTGGAAACGACAAACGACCGCTTACGTGAAGATATTCAAAAAATAATCGTTGAAAACGGTGGAGGACCTATTATATTATCAGCAGATGAACGTTTTGATTCCTATGGATTGACTTCTTTATTTAAAGAAGAGCTTCCAAAGCAAAATGTTGAGGTAAATGTATGGGATCCTGAGAAAAAAGAAGAGAATATGCGTATAGCGGAAAAAGCGAATATCGGTATTGCATTTAGTGATTATACTTTAGCTGAATCTGGTACGATTGTTGTACAAAGTCATAAAGGACAAGGGCGTTCTTTACACTTTTTACCGACTGTATACTTTGCTATTATTCCACGTGAAACACTTGTACCTCGTATTACGCAAGCAGTTCAGGATATGAACTCACGTGTGGAAAAAGGTGAAGCAGTCGCATCTTGTATTAACTTTATTACAGGACCAAGTAACTCTGCGGATATTGAAATGAATCTTGTTGTCGGAGTACACGGGCCGTTAAAAGCAGTATATTTCATCGTATAAAATAGGGGAAAGCAGGCCGGAAAACGGCCTGCTTTTTTAATAGAATAAAGATAATATGAAGTAGAAGTTCTCTCCTTTTTTTGTTATGTTCTTTTGGAAAGGAGAGGAAGGGATGTTCACTTATTTATATGCATTGTTAATAGGTATGGTGTTTGGTTCTTTTTTTATGGTGATTGCGATGAGAGTTCCAGTAGGGGAATCTATTATTACACCGCGTTCGTACTGTCATTACTGCAAGTATACGTTACAGCCGAAAGAACTTATTCCAATCATTTCATTTTGTATACAAAAAGGGCGTTGTACGAATTGTAAGAGCAAAATCTCAAGTTTGTACATAGTATTTGAATTTGTTACAGGCAGTTTATTTTTTCTTACTGTATATGTAATAGGAATGGAAAGAGAGCTCATCATCATTTTATCGCTTTTTTCGTTACTTCTAATTATTTCAGTTACAGATTTAGTATATATGTTAATACCTAATCGTATTTTAATTTGGTTTGCACTTTTGCTTATTTTAGAATGTATTTTTGTACCGTTAGTTACTTGGATAGATAGTTTAGCTGGTAGTGGAACTATATTCATTTTGTTATATTGCATGCAAAAGATTTATCCAGATGGTCTTGGCGGAGGTGATGTAAAATTACTTTCGTTACTCGGATGTATAGTCGGAGTGAAAGGGGTTTTTATAACTTTATTTTTAGCATCTTGCTTTAGTCTTTGTTTTTTCGGGATAGGTATAGCACTAAAACGTATAAACATAAGAACTCCAATTCCGTTCGGACCTTTTATTAGCCTTGGAGCAATATGTTATGTGTTGGTCACATATGCAAAATAGAGAGGAGATAGAAAATGAATGTATATATGGATGATCAAAGAAGTTGCCCATACGGATATGTTTTGGCAACTACAGTAGAATCTGCCTTGCAAATTGTTAGGGATAATGAGGTGAATATTATTTCCCTCGATTATAATATGGGATGGCGACAAAAAAGTGGGTTAGATTTCGTAGAAGCTTTCTGCAACGAAGGTTTATATGTTAATGAAATTCACCTTCATACAAATGATGTCATCGGTATGCATCAGATGAAAAAGAGCATAGAGAGAGGGAAGGAAAACGGGGAAATTAATCCTTATATTGCCTTGAAATATGTAGGGAGCTAAAAACTCCAAAGTAAAACTTTGGAGTTTTTAATGTTTCATATGTGCTTGTAAAGGAATAATTTCCTCCGTTTGAGCTCCAACTAATTGAGTTTTCTCTTGTTCAACAACAGGTGCTTTCTTTGTTAAGTAATGATATACCATACCGACAAATACGGATCCGCCAATAATGTTACCGATTGTAACTGGAATTAAGTTATGAATAGCGCCCGCAAAAGAAATTGTCTCAGGATGTGGTGATACTAAAGATAAAGCAAACAGTGATAAGTTTGCAATGCTATGCTCATAACCAGATAAAAAGAAAGTGAAAACGAGCATCATCATCATTAATATTTTTGCTGTGTCACCTTTCACTTGAGAAGGTAAGAAGCAGGCAAGACATACGAGCCAGTTACATAAAATCGCTTTAAAGAATAATTGCATTGTAGGTGTATTCATCTTTCCTTCAACAACTTTATTCATTAAATGACTGTGATCAATTGCTTCGAAAATTCCAGTTGCGTAAAATAGTAAGGCAAAGAATAAAGCGCCAGCTAAGTTACCTGCATAACAAGCAACCCAGTTACGAAGTGTATCAGAAATCGTTGTTTCTTTTCTTAAAGTTGCCACTGTGAAGTACATCGTATTGCCAGTAAATAATTCAGCGCCGCCATATATAATAAGTACGAGAGCAATTCCGAAAAACATGGAGGAAGCTAAATATGTTGCTGGTGAATCTGCAATATGAAAAAAGTTACCTAATTTAAAACATAGTACAATAATAAAACCGATATAAATGCCCGCAAGTGCAGCACGAATGAAATATTGCATTGGATTTATATCTAGCATTTGTTTTTTGCTCTTAGCCAGTTTTACAACGTAATCTAATCCTTGTTCTAGCATGAGTAATACGCTCCTTTAATACATCGTCTATAAATACTCCTTATATGAATAAGGTACATGGATTTGTTCATAGTTTCAATAAGTTTGTGCAATATTTCACAAAAAGGACATACATCTAGAAAGGAAGCGTTTACAAAAGGTAGTATAATGGAATTTTTTCTAAAAATAGAGAGGGGAATTGAAACGAGAAAAAAGAAAAAGCGCTGTAATTACAGCGCTTTTTCGTCTAAATTCTTTTCTACTTTTACTTCTACTTCTTTCGAGAAGAACCAACCGCAAACTGCGATTCCAACTAATACAATCCAGAATGTAAGCTTCCACGGAGTGGATTCTGGGAATGAATGCGGAAGGACATTTAAAGCAGGGTGTGCTAGCGTATAAACTGTTAATTTCACACCAACCCAACCTACAATTAAAAATGCTGCAGTTTCAAGTCCTGGTTTACGTTTTAATATTTGTACGAAAGCAGTTGCTGCAAATCGCATTATAACTAATCCGATAAGTCCACCTGTAAAGATAACGATAAATTGACCTGTATCAAGACTACCAATCGTACCTAATCCTGTTTTCGGTAAAGTCACTGCTAGTGCAACAGCAGCTAAAATTGAATCAACTGCGAAGGCGATATCAGCAACTTCGACTTTAAATACAGTCCACCAAAAGTTCTCTTGTTTTTTCTTTGCTTCTTTTTCTTCTGTTTCTTCATGTGTATTCTTTTTAACATACGTTTTAAATAAGTGATTCCCCGCGATAAACATAAGATAAAGCGCACCAATTGCTTGCACTTGCCATACATCTACTAGGAACGAAATCATAAATAGTGATCCGAAGCGGAAAACGAACGCTCCTGCTAATCCATAAAATAGTGCTTTCTTTCGTTTTTCTTCTGGTAAATGTTTTACCATAATTGCGAGAACGAGAGCGTTATCAGCCGCTAAAATCCCCTCTAGTGCAATTAGGATGAGTAATACCCAACCATACTCCAATAATAATGATACATCCATGTACATTCTCCTCTCATTTCTATAAAGACTAAACAAGTGAAGAAGTTCCCCACTGTTTAGTTTCCCCATACTCCTGCTCATCAACGGTGGAAGGAATTTGAAAACAAAAAAGACCTCTGCCGTTGATAGGCAAAGGTCTTGCTAGACATATGTAATGAAAATGCCAACAAAGCCGGAAGAACTAAGTTCTACGTAATGACGACTTTGTTTCCAAGAAATAGTTCTTGGACGCTACTCCCCTTTGGAGATATGCTATTGTACTCTCATTATATGGATAATTTATACGGTTGTCAACCTGTTAAAATATCTTCGTTGGGATATTTTATTTTTCTTTGTTTTTTACGTGCAAATGAAAAGGCTAATGTTAAAGGCCCCATCTTTCCAAAAAACATCATAAAGATAATAATTGTTTTGCCGATGATTGTTAAGTGTGGCGTCAAATTCATGCTAAGGCCGACAGTTCCAAATGCTGAAAATACTTCAAAAGCACTCATTAATAAAGGAACCTTCTCAGTGATGCTTAAAATTAAAATGGAAAGAAAAATAAAAGAAATTGAAATAATAGTAATCGTTAATGATTTGACAATGAGCGTATCTTTAATGGATTTTTTAAACACGACAATATCATCTTGTTCTTGCAAAAATTTAAATACGCCGAAAAACATAATCAAAAAAGTCGTTAACTTAATCCCACCACCAGTTGAAGCACTGCCAGCACCAATAAACATAAGAAGCATCATTAATAAAAGTGAAGGTTTTGATAATGCAGAGATATCAACAGTATTAAACCCGGCAGTACGTGTTGAAACCGCTTGAAAATAAGCAGCCATACCTTCTTCAAATGGTGTAAAACCTCTCATGGAAATTGAATTATGGAACTCAAATATGAAGATAAAAGCTGTAGCAATAATATTGACGATTAGAGTAGAAGAGAGCATAAGCTTTGAGTGCAAAGTAAGGTTTTTAAAGTTTTTCTTTCTTTTTATATCTACGATAACCGTAAAACCAATCCCACCTAAAATAATGAGGGAAGAAATAACGAGATTGACGAGAATGCTATGGGAGTGCGGCATTAAATTATCGCTCCACACAGAAAACCCAGCATTGTTAAAGGCTGAGATAGAATGAAAAAAGCTATAATATATACCTTTGGCAACCCCATATTTTGGTACCCATTCAAAAGAGAGAAGTAAAGTAGCGATACATTCTACAGTAAAAGAAAATAAAAATAATGCTTTTGCAAGACGAATGATTCCGCCGACATTTGTTTGGTTTAATGCTTGTTGTAATAAAATCCGGTTTTGAAGGCCGATTTTTCTGCCGAGCATAATTGCGATTAAAACAGCAAAGCTCATAATGCCAAGCCCGCCAACTTGTATAAGTGTTAAAATTACACATTGGCCAAATAAGGTAAATACTTTACCAGTGTCCACAACACCAAGCCCTGTAACCGTACAAGCAGAAACCGTTGTAAATAAGGCATCGAGCCATGAAATAGACGTTGTTGTAGCAATTGGCAATTTCAATAGGCATGTACCGATAATTGATAGCATAATAAAAGATACAGTAAGAACACGGGGAGGACTCATGCTAATGTTAATCCGTTTCATTTCACATATCGTTCCTTTCGATTTGCTCTTACTAGTATGTGAAGAAGCACTATTATGTATGTTAAAAAAGAAAGAGGCAGAGAATATCTGCCTCTAAGCCATAGGTTATATAGTTATCCGCGTAATTGTTGTTGAGCTAAAGCAACAAGACGTTTCGTTACTTCACCGCCAACTGATCCGTTAGAACGAGATGCTGTATTAGATCCTAAGCTTACACCGAATTCTTGTGCGATTTCATATTTGAATTGTTCAAGTGCTTGCTCTGCACCCGGAACTAGTAATTTGTTTGTTTTCACCATGTTGATACACATCCTTAAAGAGTAATCCAGTTTAGCTAAGTGCTATCTGGTAATGTTATTTTATGTGTAAAAGACGTACTCATACCCGGAAGTAAACGGTGTGATTAGAAGTTCTTGGATAGAAAAAAGAGTAGCAAATTTGCTACTCTTTTTTCAGTATTGTCGCTGTACCTTCTACGACAATATCATCAGATTGATTATATATGTTTGTTTGCAATGTGATAATTTTTTTATCGTCCCGTTTTTTAATAACTTCTGCCACAACGCGAAGTGTATCACCGATTTTGACAGGAGCACGGAATGAAACGTTTTGTGATAAATAAATCGTATTTTTGCCAGGAAGTTTCGTTCCAAGAATGGTAGAAATAAAACTTGAAACGAGCATGCCATGGGCAATACGTTCTTTGAACATTGTCGTTTTTGCAAAAGAGTCTAGAATGTGAATAGGATTTACATCTCCAGTCAATTTTGCAAAATTGATAACGTCCTCATCCGTAATTTTTTTTGTAAGTGATGCTTGATCACCGACTTGAATCTCATCGTAACGAAGCTCCGGAACAGTTTGTGCTTCTTGAAATGGATTCATTTTGTCCTCCTTCTTTTCCATATCGAAAAATGTAAGCCATCTTGATGTAGTAGGAGGAAGAAAGAGTTTTGTTTGTGCTGCAGTTAGTTGCCACATTTTTCTTACTTGATGGAAGTAAATAGATTTTTTGAGTTTTCCTCGAACTGCTTTGCGAGTTCTAGTTGTTTGGACTTGAACTCTCCCAAAAAAACTTCTAACTGTTTTTGAACCTCTTCACGTTGCGACTGTTGTTGTTCGATAAAGTGTTTTGTCGTTTCTTCAAATTGGCCGCTAGTTTGAGTAAGAATAGACAAAGATGTTTTCGTAGGCGAAACAGTAAGTTGGTGCATTTGATTAGAAAGCTCATTCCACTTTTCTTGCCACTCGTTAATTTGATCATTTAAGGAGTTTCCAGTTAATTGCTTCACATAGTCTGTATATTGGTTATTGAACTGAGCTGTGAATTGGTGTAGTTCTTTTTCTAGTTCATCTACTCCTGATGTTAATTTATGCAAAGCGTCTTGTTGTTGTTTTAACGTTTCTAAAGTAAGTTGCTCTAATTGTTTCCCAGCTGAAGAGAAGAGGGAAAGAGATTGAGACCAGTTTTTCCAAAATGCATCGACTAATTCGTATGGCTTAGTTTCCATTGTTTGACCTCCAAATGTTTTTTTGCATATTGTGAACGCAGATTACTCTGCTGTACCACCAGGTGAAGATGAAGAATCCTTTTCATCCTTTTCTGGAGAAGTAGAAAATGGAAAGAATGCATTGGTGTATAACGTGAAAAACGTCCGCAACATATTTTGATAATGTTCAAAAGAAGTCGCACATGTTGTTAAATATTGCTCTCCATATTCTGTTAAAGAATAAATTCGTTTCGCTGGCCCGCCTTCGCTTGTATCCCAAGTAGAAGAAATAAGATTTTCTTTTTCTAATTTGCGTAGTGTCCTATACACATTACCTTGGTCAACAGAAGAAAAGCCGATGTCCATTAGCATTTGAATAAGTTTGTAACCATGAAGACTCCAGTCTTTTAGACAGAGAAGTAAGAAAGGAACTAAGAAGTTTTTTGGCATGGAGTTTGGTTGTTTCGCTTGGTTTTTTTCCAAACTTTCTGGGTGTTCTGGTTCATTATGTAGCATGATTGTACATCACCTCATGAATCAGTTAGATGGAATTTTTTGCTTATAAGTGCAATTTACACCTATCTGTTTTTAATGTCAATACATTTGTTAGAAAATAAAGAAAAATAAAATATATACTTGAAGTTTTATTCGGAATATTAGAAAATAGTGAATAGGTTGAATTGTTTCAAAAACGAAAAAGGGAGTGTAGTCGAAGTGATTGATCAAAAATTCGATCCATTGCAAGCATGGAAAAATGCTTATGAACAAACCGAAACATTTTGGGGAAAAGCGCTCAATGAAACAATTAAAACAGAAGAATATTCTGCTTGGATGGGCAGCGTTCTAGATTTGAATTTGTTTTATCAAAAAGCATTAAATGATACGACAAAAAATTATTTAGAACAGGTGAATGTGCCGACGAGAGAGGATATCGCTAGAGTAGCTACGCTTGTTATTAACTTAGAAAATAAAGTTGATAACATCGAGGAAATTCTAGAAGAGAAAGTGGATTCATTAGGACAAGCTCCTACATTAAAGCGTGATGTTACGAAAGTAAAACAAGATATGCGCACGTTAGAAACGAAAGTTGATCAAATTTTAGAATTGCTAGAAAAGCAAAATGCAGTACTAGCTAAACTACAAGTACCTGTAAAAGAAGAAGTAAAGCCTGTAAATAAGCCAGAAAATAAAAAATGATAATGGCGTTTGTTTATAACGTGTAAAAGAGGGAGGGAGAATCTCTTTTCATGTATAAACAACGAAACATAATTAATATATGGACTCAATTAGTATGAGTACCAAAATGATTCATAACAATCGTTCACAAATTCATTTAAGGGGGAAAAGAAATGGTTCAATTAAATGGCAAAGTAGCAATCGTAACAGGTGGGGCAAAAGGAATTGGAAAAGCAATCACAGTAGCATTAGCACAAGAGGGAGCAAAAGTAGTTATTAACTATAACAGCAGTAAAGAAGCAGCTGAAAACTTAGTAAATGAATTAGGAAAAGAAGGACATGACGTTTATGCAGTTCAAGCGGATGTTTCTAAAGTAGAAGATGCAAACAGACTTGTAGAAGAAGCTGTGAATCATTTTGGTCAAGTTGATATTCTTGTTAATAATGCTGGTATTACAAGAGATCGTACATTCAAGAAGTTAAATCGTGAAGATTGGGAGCGCGTAATTGACGTGAACTTAAGCAGTGTATTTAATACGACAAGCGCGGTACTTCCATACATATCGGAAGCAGAAGAAGGAAGAATCATTAGTATTTCTTCTATTATTGGCCAAGCTGGTGGATTTGGACAAACAAACTACTCAGCAGCAAAAGCAGGTATGCTAGGGTTTACAAAATCATTAGCGTTAGAACTTGCAAGAACAAATGTAACTGTAAACGCAATTTGCCCAGGATTTATTGATACTGAAATGGTAGCAGAAGTACCAGAAGAAGTGCGTCAAAAAATCGTTGCGAAAATCCCGAAAAAACGTTTTGGTCAAGCTGATGAAATTGCAAAAGGTGTAGTATATCTATGCCGTGACGGTGCGTATATCACAGGTCAGCAATTAAACATTAACGGCGGATTATACATGTAATGAAGTAAGAAAAAAGTGCATATCCATAGCAGGAATGCACTTCTTTTTTTAGAAAGAAATTGACCAAAAAGGAGATAGGAAAAATGACTACATTCGTAACGGAATGGGAAAAGCAATTGGAGTTGTACCCAGAAGAATATCGTAAAGCATATCGCCGTGTGAAAAGAGCGAGCGAAGTTTTATTACGCGAACCAGAACCACAAGTTGGTTTAACACCGAAAGAGGTTATTTGGACGAAGAATAAAACGAAGCTGTATCGTTACATTCCAAAACAAGAAAAAACACAGAGAGTTCCAATCTTATTAATATACGCTCTTATTAATAAACCGTATATTATGGATTTAACTCCAGGAAATAGTTTAGTGGAATATTTAGTAGATCGTGGTTTTGATGTGTATATGCTTGATTGGGGCACATTCGGTTTAGAAGATAGTCATTTGAAGTTTGATGATTTCGTGTTCGATTATATTGCAAAAGCAGTGAAAAAAGTAATGAGAACTGCAAAATCGGACGAGATTTCTTTACTTGGTTATTGCATGGGTGGAACGTTAACATCTATTTATGCAGCGCTTCATCCGGACATGCCAATTCGTAACTTGATTTTTATGACAAGTCCTTTTGATTTCTCTGAAACAGGATTATACGGTCCTTTATTAGATGAGAAATATTTCAATTTAGATAAAGCGGTTGATACATTCGGAAATATTCCGCCAGAAATGATTGATTTCGGAAATAAGATGTTAAAACCAATTACAAACTTTGTCGGTCCATATGTTGCTTTAGTCGATCGTTCAGAAAATGAGCGCTTCGTCGAAAGTTGGAAATTAGTTCAAAAGTGGGTAGGCGATGGTATTCCGTTCCCAGGTGAATCGTATAGACAATGGATTCGTGATTTTTATCAAAATAATAAATTAGTGAAGGGTGAACTCGTTATTCGCGGACAAAAGGTAGACCTTGCAAATATTAAGGCGAATGTCTTAAATATTTCTGCGAAACGTGATCACATTGCTCTGCCATGTCAAGTAGAAGCTTTACTTGATCATATTTCTAGCACAGATAAACAGTATGTATGTTTACCGACAGGACATATGTCTATCGTGTATGGTGGAACGGCTGTAAAGCAAACATATCCGACGGTTGGAAATTGGCTGGAAGAGCGTTCTAATTAAAGAGAAGAAATCCAACTAGCGTATGTTAGTTGGATTTTTTTATGGAAAATGACGAAACATAGAAAGGAGAAAATTACATTGTAGGAGTATAATTATGAAGCTTATGACTGGTAAGTTGTTTTGGAATGCTGGAGTTTCTGTACCTTGTTATCCAACGTTAGAAAATGATATGATATGTGATGTACTAGTAATTGGAAGTGGAGAAGCAGGTGCTCATATAGCGTATTCGTTAGCTAAAATTGGAATGCGTGTTATGCTCATTGAAAAAAGAGCAATTGCATGTGGTAGCACAGCTGCAAATACAGGATTATTACAATTTGTTCATGATAAATCGTTAACCTCTCTTATTCATACATTTGGTGAAGAGAAAGGGGTACGAGCATATAGACTTTGTTATGAAGCGCTGCAAACAATGGAGAAGGTTGTGCCAACTCTCGATATTGATCCCCATTTTATTCCGCGAAATAGTTTGTATTATGCAAGTAGAGATGAGGATGTTTCATTTTTACAAGAAGAATATAATACGTTACGCCATTATGGATTTCCGGTTGAATATTTTACAGAGTCTGATATTAAGAAACGTTACTCATTTGCAAAACAAGCAGCGTTATATACAAGCGGTGATGCAGAAGTGAATCCGTATTTATTAGCGCATAGTCTTTTGCATAAAGCGAAACAAATGGGCGCTACTATATACGAACATACAGAGGCATTACATATTAAACAAATCCAAAATGATTTAATTTGTTACACGAATACAGGAAATAAAATAGTAGCAAAGAATATTATTATGGCGACAGGTTATGAAGCAATTTTTGGAAAGAAAGAAAAAAATACAACAGTAGAAACGTCTTATGCCGTTGTGACAAATAAGATAGATTATTTTGAAGGCTGGCATGAGCAATCGTTAATTTGGGAAACAGCACGTCCGTATTTGTATAGTCGAACGTATCAAAATCGCATTGTTATAGGCGGATTAGATGAGGCGCTGAAAATTCAAAAAATCGGCGATACGAAATTATTGCATAAGCGTGATCTTCTTATTAACATTGTAAAAGAAATGTTCCCGCAGTATAAAAATATACGGGCAGAGTACTATTGGGCAGCAGCATTTGGTGGCAGTCATGACGGTCTTCCTATTTTAAAAGAAGATAAAAAAATACATAATTTATATTACGCACTGCCGTATGGGGGAAATGGAACTGTATACGGAATGGTATTTGCGAAACTATTTCAGCAGTTATTTACAAATGAAGAAAGTGATGATTTTTCTTTATTTAATCGATAGAAAAAAGGTAGCGAAGTGATGGAATGAGAGATATAAAAAAGTTTTTACAAAAGTTACGTCCCGTACAACTTATCGTTGTATTTTATTTACTAGCAGTAGTCGTATCGGTAATTTTGCTTAGTTTACCATTTGTTACGAAGCCTGAAGTGAAATGGACATTTATCGATGCACTATTTACATCTGTTAGTGCGGTAAGTGTTACGGGACTGTCTGTTGTTACGATTTCAGATACGTTTACAACGGCAGGAATTATTGTTTTAGCCCTTATTTTACAATTAGGCGGATTAGGAATTATGGCGCTTGGTACATTCGTCTGGATTATAACGGGGAAAAAGATTGGTTTGCAAAGAAGAAGATTAATTATGGCAGACCATAACCAAGGGAATTTATCGGGCCTTGTAGAATTGATGCGTTCTATTTTAATTGTAATTATTTCGATAGAACTCATTGGAGCAATACTGTTAGGTACAAGGTTCTTACTATATTTCCCGACTTGGCAAGAAGCTTATTTTCACGGTTTCTTTGCCGCTGTGAGCGCAACAACGAACGGAGGATTTGATTTAACAGGACAATCACTTATTCCGTACAAAAAAGATTATATTGTTCAAATGATTCATATGTTGCTTATTATTTTAGGAGCTATCGGTTTCCCAGTGTTAATGGAAGTAAAACAATTCCTTAGTAAAAGACGACAACAACTATTTCGCTTTTCGTTATTTACAAAATTGACGACAACGACATTTTTTGTACTCGTTATTGTTGGAACAATTATGATTTTTCTATTGGAACGAAATCATTTTTTAGTAGGAAAGTCATGGCATGAAACTGTATTTTATACATTATTCCAATCTGTGACGACGCGAAGTGGAGGACTGGCTACAATGGACATACGTGAATTATCACAACCAACGCTTTTATTTATGAGTATATTAATGTTCATTGGGGCATCTCCAAGTTCAGTTGGGGGCGGAATACGTACAACAACATTTGCAGTTAGTATATTATCGTTATATACATTTGCAAGAGGCGGGAGAACAGTTCGAGTTTTCAAACGTCAGCTACATGAAGAGGACGTGTTGAAAGCATCTGTCGTTATGACGATGGGGATTTTATTATGTGCCTCAGCGCTATTCATTTTATCTATTACGGAAAATGTACCGCTTATGAGCTTAATCGTTGAAGTTTGTTCTGCTTTCGGGACGACGGGACTATCAACAGGTGTTACTCCTGATTTAACAACTGTTGGTAAACTTGTACTTATTGTACTTATGTTTATCGGACGCGTCGGTATTTTGACATTTATTTTAGCTAGTGGCGGAAGAGAGCAACCGCCTCGCTATAAATATCCGAAAGAGAGAATTATTATTGGATAGTATGAAACCATTCTACCTGCGTTAGGTAGAATGGTTTTTTAGTCGTTAATTCCGAATTGGGGATGCATAAAAGCATCATTTTTATTATCAACTTCGTTTTTAAGTAATTCTTGATTTTCTTCTGCAATCCATCCGATATCATTTGTAGGATGGATCCATTCTTCCCCAGCCATAATAGCAGGATCTACCTCATCACTCCAATTATTAAGAGGACTGTTAGTGGAATCGTATTTACTGTCTCCAATTACAACATCATATTGATTTATAAAAGGTTGTTGCATCTTTTTGCCTGTGCCTTTAAAAGAAGGAAAGTTCATTTGATGAGGGAGCGTCTCGTCTAAAATTGGCGATTGTATCGTTTCTTTTTCTTTCAAAGTAATCGCTCCTTTTTGTAATGGCTTGTTCGTATGTAGTATTTCCATCTATAAGCTCTTATGTACTTGTTAACACTTCCCAGTAATAATTACTGTAAGTTGTTTCAAACTAGAATAGAAAGTTATTTCGTGAGAGCAGGTGAATATGTTGGTAAAAAGAAAAGTAAAACAAAATGCAGCAATTAATAATAATAAAACTCCGAAAGAAAGCTTACCAGATGCAGAATTTGCATTAGAGTATGAAGGAGAAAATAGTGCGAAGTATGCAAATCGTAATTCAAAAAAAGGTAAACAAAAATGAGGCGTTTTTTACAAACGCCTCATTTTTTTGTGGGATTATAAAGGTTTTTTTAATTATTTGTAAATTTCACGTTTGATATTAGCAGAAAAATGCGAAAAAACATAGAAGTAGCAACGTATTACACAAAAACAAACAACAAACAAAAGATTAATGTTGGTTTAATACTGCTTTTACACTAGTTGTTTATATTAGAGTTGTACATAAGATTTGTAAAAGGAGAGAGAGACAGTGAAAAAAACAATCTTTAAAGCTGTAGCAACTGGAATGGTATTTTCGTTATTAATGGGGTGTGGTGCAAAGAAARAAGAAAGTGCTGGAGCAAAAGTAAAAGATGATAAATTATCTGGATCATTAACTGTTTACACAGCGATTGAAGAAGAGCTTGTACCGATTTATCTTGATTCTTTTAAACAGAAGTACCCAGACGTGAAGTTGAACATTGTTCGTGATTCAACAGGAGTTATTACAGCGAAATTGCTAGCTGAAGGAAAAAATACACAAGCAGATGTTGTATGGGGAACTGCAGCGTCTAGTCTATTAGCTTTAGAGAAAAAAGATATGTTAAAAGGATACTCTCCAAAAGGAGCAGATCGTGTCCTTTCGCAATTTAAAGACGATAAGAAACCAGAAAAATGGGTAGGAAATACTGCATTTATGACGGGGATTGCTGTAAATAAAGAAGAATTGAAGAAGAAAAATTTACCGATGCCAGAATCATATGAAGATTTAACGAAACCAGAATATAAAGGAACGCTAGTTATGCCGCATCCGGCTTCTTCTGGAACAGGATTTTTAACAGTTTCTGCATGGCTACAAATTATGGGAGAAGATAAGGGCTGGGATTATATGAAGAAACTTCATGATAATATGGCAACTTATACTCATTCAGGTTCAAAACCAGCGAAATTAGCAGGCGCAGGTGAATATCCAGTTGGTGTATCAATGGTTTATAGTGCTTTGAAAGAGAAACAAAAAGGTGCACCAGTTGAAGTTGTACTGCCGAAAGAAGGATTAGGCTGGGAAGTAGAAGCGAACGCACTTATTAAAAAAGATAATGCTAAAAATGATAAATTAGCGCAAGCATTTTTAGATTGGGCAATTACAGATGATGTAATGAAGTTATACTTCGAGAAAAATGGATTTGCGACAATTAAAAATGATTATAAACTTCCAGATGGATTCCCTAAAGATGTGACAGAAAAGTTATATAAAAAGAATGACTTTAAATGGGCAGCAGAAAATCGTGACAAAATTTTAGAAAAATGGGAAAAAGAGTTTGGCCAAAAAGCAGAACCGAAAAAGTAAGTGAGTGGGAGAGAGAAAAATGAGCGAATATTTATCAATTCAACACATCCAAAAACAGTTTGATGCATTTACAGCGTTAAAGGATATTTCTTTTACTGTGAAAAAAAATGAGTTTGTTTGTTTATTAGGCCCAAGTGGTTGTGGGAAAACGACATTGCTCCGAATTTTAGCGGGGCTAGAAGAGGCGACAACAGGTAGTATTGCTGTGAATGGAAAAGATATTACAGCATTACCACCTGGAAAGAGGAACTTCGGAATGGTTTTTCAATCGTATGCATTATTTCCGAATTTAACTGCACTTGAAAACATTGAATACGGCTTAAAAACAAAAAAATATGGAAAAGCAGAAGTAAAAGAAAAAGCGCTATCGGCGTTAGAACTTGTTGATTTGCTGAATGTAAAAGATAAATATCCTGCTCAAATGTCTGGTGGACAACAGCAGCGAGTAGCACTTGCACGTGCGCTCGCTCTGTCTCCCGATATTTTGTTACTTGATGAGCCGTTATCTGCTTTAGATGCAAAAGTGCGTGAAAAGTTGCGCAGAGAAATGCGTGATTTGCAAGAAAAAGTGGGAGTAACAACTATTATGGTAACGCATGATCAAGAAGAGGCATTAACGATGGCTGATAAAATTGTTGTAATGAATCATGCGGAAATTATGCAGATTGGAACACCAGAGGAGATTTATCAAAGACCAGCCAATCCGTTTGTGGCAGATTTTATTGGTTCTATTAATTTCTTTTCGAAAAATAACGAAGAACATGCGATTCGTCCTGAACATGTAACAGTTGTACAAAATAATGGTATTAAAACAGTTGTAGAAAGCATGGAATTTCGCGGTTCTGTATACCGGACGGAAGTGCGGGTCATAGAAGAGAAAACACACCTTTATAATGAGAAAATTGTAGTGGATATATTGGCATCAGAAGTAGAGGAAACTGCTATTAGAAAAGGAAAGCCAATTCAAATCTCTTTCTCAGAAAATCATATGTTGTCATATGGAAAGAAGGTCATTGTATAGATGGAGATGTTAGAAAACTTTAAGGCAGAAAGTACAAAAAAAAAGATTAAGAGACGTATCGGTAAAGAAGAGTGGATACAAAGACTATTAATTATTGGTATGCTTCTCGCGTTTTTTATCATGCTTGTATTGCCTTTATTACAACTGTTTACACAAGCCTTTTATGATAAAGATGGAGCTTTTGTTGGTGTTGCGAATTTCAGTAAATATTTCACAACACCAACGCTAGTTCAATCACTACAAAATACGATATGGATTTCGGGCGCTACAACAATTATTTCGGTTACACTCGCTTTCGCTTACGCATATGCGATCGCTCGTACAAATGTTTTTGGAAAGCGCGTATTTCAATACATAGCATTATTACCATTATTCGCACCAACGATGATGCACGGTATTGCGCTTACATATTTATTTGGTAATCAAGGGTTAATAACAAAAGGAATGTTTGGTTTATTTGAAGGAATACAAATACCGTTATACGGACCAGTAGGAATTGTAATGGCTGAAGTTATGTATACATTTCCGCAAGCATTCCTTATTTTATTAATTGCTCTCCAAGGTTCTGATTATCGTTTATATGAAGCTTCTAATATGTTGGGTGCAAGTAAAGTGAAACAGTTTCTTACGGTTACTTTACCTAGTGTGAAATACGGATTAATTAGTGCGATGTTCGTTGTATTTACACTTAGTTTCACTGATTTTGGGGCACCTAAAATTGTTGGAGGACAATATAACGTACTTGCTACTGACGTATATAAGCAAGTAATTGGACAGCAAAATATGTCCATGGGCGCAACTGTCGGAATGATTTTATTGATCCCAGCTATTTTCGCATTTGCAGTTGATCGTATTACGCAAAGAAAACAGGCGAATCTCTTATCTTCAAAAGCAGTACCTTACAGAATAATAAATAATAAGAAAAGAGATGTTATTTCATTCGTATATTGTAGCGTAGTCACGTTTATGATCATTCTTTTATTTGTGGCAGTTGGTATTGCTGCAAGTGTGAAAGTATGGCCATATAATATGAGTTTTACACTTGAGCATTTTAATTTTTCAAGTTTGACAGGAGACGGAATTGAAGCATTTAAAAATAGTGTAATTGTCTCAGCTATTACGGCAGTTATCGGGGCGATTTTAACATTTGTGTTCGCTTATGCGATTGAAAAAATAGAACAGCTACAGTTTTTCAGAAAAGTAGGCTACTTTTTCTCTATTGTACCGTTAGCGATTCCTGGATTAGTACTTGGATTAGGATATGTCTTTTTCTTTAGTCAACCAACAATTCAAATTCTAGGACTTTCAGTAACAAATCCGTTTCATTCCTTATATGGCACAATTGCTGTTTTAGTATTAGTAAATATCATTCATTTTTACTCTGTAACGTTTGTTACCGCAACGACTGCTTTAAAGAAACTGGACCGAGAGTTTGAACTTGTTTCACAGTCGATGAGCGTACCGTTTTATAAAACTTTCTTTCGAGTAACAGTACCGATGTGTTTACCAGCTATGTTAGAAATGGTTATGTACTATTTCGTAAATTCAATGGTGACTGTATCGGCAGTAGTGTTCTTATATGCGGCTGATTTTAAACTAGCTGCTGTATCAATTGTAAATATGGACGATGCAGGAAATGTAGCACCAGCAGCTGCAATGAGTGTACTTATTGTTGTTACAAATATTGTAGTGAGGGTTGTATATGAATGGGGAACGAAAGCACTTCGTAACCGAACGTCACAATGGCAAAAAAGATAAGTAAGAAGGGTGATGGATAGAATGAAAATTGAAGCAGTTATTTTTGATTGGGCAGGTACGACAGTTGATTACGGATGTTTTGCACCATTAGAAGTATTCATGAAGATTTTTCATAAACGCGGTGTTGAAATTACAGCAGAAGAAGCTCGCAAACCAATGGGGTTATTGAAGATTGATCATATTAGGGTATTAACGGAAATGCCCCGTATTTCGAATGAGTGGAAGCATGTCTTCGGACAATTACCAACAGAAGAAGATATTCATGAGATGTATGAAGAGTTTGAAGAAATTCTCTTTGCTATTTTACCGTACTATGCCACGCCAATTGATGGGGTAAAAGAAGTGGTTTCTTCACTACGTGAAAGAGGTATTAAAATTGGATCAACAACTGGTTATACGAGAGAAATGATGGACATTGTTGCAAAAGAAGCAGAAATACAAGGGTATAAACCTGATTTTCTTGTGACGCCAAATGATGTTCCAGCAGGTCGTCCATATCCGTGGATGTGTTATAAAAATGCGATGGAACTCTGTGTATACCCAATGAATCATATGATAAAAGTTGGAGACACCGTGTCAGATATGAAAGAGGGCAGAAATGCTGGAATGTGGACAGTGGGTGTAATCCTCGGTAGTAGTGAGCTCGGTTTAACGGAAGAGGAAGTTGAGAATATGGATCCGTTAGATCTTCGTGAAAAAATAGAAGTAGTTCGTAATCGTTTCATTGAAAATGGGGCTCATTTTACAATTGAAACGATGCAGGAGCTCGAAAACGTAATTGAACATATCGAGAAACAAGAACTTATTATTTCATAAAGGGGGCACACGATCATGAATGAAAATCACTATTTATTATTAACACCAGGACCATTAACGACAACAAAAACTGTAAAAGAAGTTATGTTATACGATTGGTGTACGTGGGATGTTGAATATAACACGATGGTGCAAGATGTAAGAAATAGGCTTGTATCGTTAGCGACAAAGGAAGAAGAAAAGTACACAACAGTTTTAATGCAAGGAAGCGGTACGTTTTCGGTTGAAGCAGTAATTGGTTCTGTTATTCCTAGAAACGGAAAGCTGCTAGTTTGTACAAATGGTGCGTATGGTAAGCGGATTGTACAAATGGCAGAGATGTTACATATAGATGTGGTGGTCAGTCAAACAGAAGAGTGGGAGCCTACTAATATTGCAGAAGTAGAACAGTTATTACAACAAGATAAAGAGATTACGCATATTGTAGTTGTTCATTGTGAAACAACTACAGGTATTATTAATCCAATTGTAGACGTATGTAAATTGGGAAAACAATATGGAAAAGTTACACTGGTTGACGCAATGAGTAGTTTCGGTGGTATTGAAATAGATATCGCTGAGTTGCAAATTGACTTTCTAATTAGTAGTGCGAATAAATGTATTCAAGGTGTTCCCGGATTCGGTTTTGTCATCGCAAATCGTGATGAACTATTGAGATGTAAAGGGCAAGCTCGTTCTTTATCATTAGATTTATATGATCAGTGGGAAACGATGGAAGAGCAAAATGGGAAATGGCGCTTTACTTCACCTACACATGTTGTACATGCTTTTTATCAGGCATTGCTTGAATTAGAAGAAGAAGGCGGGGTAAGAGCCCGTTACAATCGATATTATAGCAATCAAAAACTACTAGTGCACAAAATGAAAGAAATAGGCTTTAAGCCATTATTAGATGAAAAATATCAATCTCCTATTATTACATCTTTCATTTATCCAGAAGCAGGATTTGAATTTTTGCAGCTATATAATGAATTAAAGCGATATGGGTTTGTTATTTATCCAGGTAAAATTTCGAAAGTAGATACGTTCCGCATTGGAAATATCGGTGATGTACATGAAGACGATATTAATCGCTTAGTTGATAGTATTGCTAAAGGGGTTGTTATAGGGTGAAAGTATTTTGCTTAGGTGGAGCAGGTAAAATTTGTCGTGAAGCAATTTTAGATTTAGTTCAATTTTCATCTTTTGAGACGATTACGGTAGCCGATTTTAATGAAGAGGAAGGCCGAAAAGTAGTAGAGTGGTTAAATGATCCTCGTGTTGATTTTGTGAAAGTCGATGTGACAAATCATGAGGATACGGTCGCAAAAATGAAGGGCTATAACATTGTAATGGATGGTACGACGATAAAGTTAAATGGATTGTCTACTCGCTGTATCGCAGATGCCGGTTGTCACGGTGTGAACTTAAATGGATTTGGTGAAGAAAATGAATCCCACTCTAAATTTGTCCAACATGGAACAACATGTTTACCTGGATTTGGTATGACACCAGGTGTAACGCAAATGATGGCCATGTATGCAGCAAATCAGTTAGATACTGTAGAGTCAGTTCGAGTAAGTCATGGCTCGTATCGTCCAATTGCTTTTTCTGCATCAATTACAGAGACAACGACATATGAATATGATCCACATTTGCCGACGCGTACAGTGTATGAGGAAGGTGAATTTAAGCAAGTACCTCCGTTTGCGCGCCCGAGAGAAATTGAATTACCAGCACCTTACGGAAAAACAATGCAGTATATAATCCCGCATTCAGAAACGATTACGTTAGCGAAGGAACTGGAAGATAAAGGTGTACAGCTTATTGAAACAAGAGGAACTTGGCCAGAGCAAAATATGCAGCTCGTTCGTGCTTTATATGATTATGGTATATTGCGTAATGATCAAGTTGAAATAAACGGTAAAGAAATTGGTATTATGGATTGTATTTCGAAGTATCTATTAAAATCGAAAGAAGGACAAGCAACAGAGCTTTATGGTTATGCACTTCATGTAGAAGTAGTAGGTATGAAAAATAATCAAAAACAAAGGCATGTGTTATACCATACGCATCCGCTATCTGACGGTTCTGTAGTAGGTTGGGAGAAATTAAGGGCCTATACAAGAAATGTTGGTATCCCATTTGGAATCGCTGCAGAGTTAATTGCAAAAGGAGTAGTTAATAAAGTCGGTGTTATTACTCCTGAAGAAGCTTTCGAAAATCCACAAATTATTTTTGACGAACTAGAAAAGCGCGGTATTTATATTCATGAAGGGATTTTCATTGAAAAAGAAAATTATAACTTTGTATAAGTAAGACAGTTTATGAGGTAGATATAAATGGGGTGAGGCTATGTCTGTAGTAGGTGAAGAGAGAAAGAGGACAATTCTTGAGAAGGTAGAGTTTAAAGGAAAAGTAAAAGTTTCAGAATTAGCGAGAGAGTTCGCAGTATCAACAGAGACGATTCGTCGGTATTTAGAAGAATTAGATCGTGAAAAAAAATTGAAGAAAGTGTACGGTGGAGCCGTTCAACTTCCGGGAGCTGGGATAGAGGCACCGATGTTAGAACGAGAGATGCTGCATATAGAAGAGAAGAAAAGAATTGGGTATAAAGCAGCAACGTTTGTGGAAGATGGAGATGTTATTGCGATTGATGATGGAAGTACACCACTTCAAATGGTGCCATATCTTGTTCATCGTAAAAATTTAACGATTGTAACAAGTTCATTTCCAGTAGCAACACAATTAATTTCTTCTATTAATAAAAAGATGTTTCACGGTGAAGTTTTATTTATAGGCGGGAAAGTATCTCCAAAACATTCACGTGTGTCGGGGTCTATTTCACAGCAAGTAATTCATCAATTTCATTTTCATAAAGCATTCGTTTCGATTGATGGGTTGTTGCAAGGTTTTGGGGTTTCTAGCTTTGAATTAGAAAAGGCGAAACTGTCAGAAGCGATGATGAAATTAGCTGAGAAAACGTATATTTTATGCGATCATACAAAGGTAGGCGTAAAAGGGAACTACCGAATAGCAGGATTTTCTCGTATTCAACATATTATTTGTGATAAGAAAATGCCCTATAGTTTTGAAGAAGAAGTCAAAAAGCATAATATTCAATGGACAGTTTGCTAAATGAATTGAATACGTTTAGACTCCCACCTAATTTTTAGGTGGGAGTTTTACTATCAGCAAGTAAAAAAATAAAAGCTTTGTATTTATGCAAAAAGTGGACACATTTTCTCATCTCGTTCATATAATTTACCAATACAAAAAAAGTTGGTCGAAGGAAAGAAGGGAAAGTATGTCGGAACGGATATATAATAAACTTGTATTGTATGCAAACATTTTGCAAAAAATTGGTGTTATTAATGAAAAAGAAAAAAGTGAAATCCTTCATACGATAGGCAAAAAAGCCCTTTGAGTAAAGGGTTTTTTATTTTTTATCTATGGAAATATAAACTTAATGTAATATTCTTGTTGACAATGATAATGATATTCATTATCATTTATTATGTTAGCGATTGATAGTGATTATCAATTGAAATATATATAAGATAAGGGGATATTATTTTGAAAAAAAGTTATATTAAAGCTCTAGTAGTAGCAACAACATTAGCTATTCCATTTGCTGCGTATTCCACTCCAGCGTTAGCAGCAATAAAAATTGAAGCAAACCAGTCGGTAGCAGCAGCCAGTGATCGCACGTATGATACTGAGATTAAAATATATAAGGATCAAAAAGATGAGCCATCTATGGTTTCTCAGTACATAAAAAATCCTAAAGTAGCAATTGAAGATGGGAAAAAAATCGTTACTGTAACAATACAAGATAGCGATTATTTTCAATATCTTAGAATAGAAGATAGAAATCAACCTGGTGTATTTCATGATGTGAAAGTTCTGTCAGAAGATAAAAGAAAAAATGGAACGAAAGTAGTCCAATTTGAAATTGGCGAATTTGAGCAGAAGCACAATATGCAAATGCATATATTTATTCCGGCTATTGGATATGATCACAAATATCAAGTTCAATTTGAAATTAAAGATCCAACTGTAGGTGAAAAAGAAACAGAGAAACCAGATGATAACTCTAATTCAGGCAATACGGAAACAGATAATCCAGTTGATAATCAAAATATGATAATAGATAACAAATTAAGAGAACTTGTTAATAAAAAAGTATTTAATAGAAAAGATTTAAATACACCAATTACGAAAGAAGAGTTATTACAAGTAAAGGACTTGTTTTTAAACACGAATGAGATTCTGGATTATAGTGCATTAAAATATATGCCAAATTTAAAATCTTTAACAGTTGCGAATGCGAAGATAACAGATCCGTCGTTCTTTGCGAATTTAAAGCAATTAAATCATTTAGCTTTGCGTGGTAATGAATTTTCAGATGTAACACCACTTATTAAGATGGAAAATTTAGAATCTATTGATTTGAGTAATAATAAAATTACAAACGTTGCACCACTAATTGAAATGAAAAATGTAAAAAGTTTATATCTATCAGGCAACCAAATAGAAGATGTAACAGCATTAGCGAAAATGGAACAACTAGATTACTTGAATTTAGCAAATAATAAAATTACGGATGTTGCTCCATTAAGCGCATTGAAAAATGTAACATACTTAACTTTAGCAGGTAATCAAATTGAAGATATTAAACCGTTATATTCATTACCTTTAAAGGACTTAGTATTAACGCGTAATAAGGTTAAAGATTTATCGGGTATTGATCAAATGAATCAATTAAATAAATTATTTATCGGTAAAAATCAAATTGAAGATGTGACACCACTTGCTAAAATGACTCAGCTTACAGAATTAGATTTACCTAATAATGAGTTAAAGGATATTACTCCATTATCAAATCTAGTAAACTTACAAAAACTTGATTTAGAAGCAAATTATATTTCAGACTTATCGCCAGTTAGTAAGTTGAATAAGTTAGTATATTTAAGTTTTGTTGCAAATGAAATCCGCGATGTTAGACCAGTAATAGAACTAAGTAAGAAAGCTTATATTAATGTCCAAAACCAAAAAGTCTTTTTAGAGGATACAGAAGTAAATAAAGAAGTAAAAGTACCTATATACGAAAAAGACGGCGAGGTATCTACAAAAATCCGTCTGAAGAGTGATGGTGGCACGTATAGTAATGGTGTAGTGAAATGGAGTACACCAGGTGAGAAAGTATATGAATTTGGAGTGAAAGATCCATTTGCGGATACAGGAATCTTCTTTACAGGATCTGTAATTCAAAATGTAGTAGAAAGTAAAGGGGACAACAATTCTAAAGAAGACAATACTTCTAAAGAAGATGAGAAAGTAGAGGTAGTAGAATTTAAAGATGTACCAAAAGGACATTGGTCAGAAGAAGCAATTCATTATTTAGCGAAAGAAAATATTTTCAAGGGATATGGAAATGGACAATTTGGATTTGGGGATAGTATTACTCGTGGACAAGTTGCGTCTTTAGTACAAAGGTACTTGAAATTAGAAAATAAAGTAGAGCAGAAAGAGATGTTTACTGATACGAAAGGGCATATGTTTGAGCAAGATATTGCTACAGTTGCACAAGCTGGAATTATGCAAGGAGATGGTACAGGTAAGTTTCGTCCAGAAGGAGTATTAACTAGGTACGAGATGTCAGTAGTATTACAAAAAGTATTTCAGTTAAATGAAAATGAAAATAATTTGGAGAACTTTACAGACGTACCAACAGGTCATTGGGCAGAAGGATATGTGAAAGCATTAGTGGATAATAATATATCAAAAGGTGACGGGAATGGGAACTTTTTAGGAGATGATTTCGTAACACGTGAGCAATATGCGCAATTTCTGTATAGGGCAATAAAAAAATAATAAATGAGAAAAATACGTTATTCTTTAATAAGAAGAATAACGTATTTTTTATATGTACAAAATCAAATGCTAAATAGACAGGAGTGTTTACATGTGATAGGCCTATTTTTCCGATAGGTGCTGAAACCATATTGACAAAAAGGCATTCTCGTGTGATAATTCAATTAAATTTTTAGAATAATCAAAAAACATTCCTTTTATATAGAAAGGATTTGAATATTATATTAATATTACGCCGGGGGTGACGAAATGTTATTTTTTCTGAAAAAATGGAACGAATTAAAAGATGTGAAAGCAGAATTGGCACTTCGCGATTGGTTTTATGGTACGAAAATTAGTTTATCGATGTGTACGTCAAAAGAGCCATTAACATTTTTAGTGAATGTAGAGGGAAGAGATAAAGGGGTATTTTCTGAAGAAGATTTTATTGTCGTAAATTGCATGTGTGAGCCAGTATTTGAAAACGAAGAAAAACCAGCTATAGAGTCATTTATGCATGCGGATATTTATAAAAAAAGTAGTGCAGAATGCATTTTACAAGTACAGACTGTAGATAGTCATTTAATGTCAGAGCTATATGGGAAAGAAGGAGAAGTAACATTCGAAAAACGTAGTGTGGAACGTGTTTTTGGAAAAGACGGTATTACAGAAATGACAATTCCAATTGTAGAAGATGAAAAGAAATTCGCTAATTTATTAGAAAATAATGTTCCGAATTTTATTGAAGGTGGAGGAGTAGTCCTTGTTCATAATTACGGAATGATCGTGTGGGGGAAAACTCCAGAAGAAGCGAAAAAATGGTTGGAAGGTATAGAGTATTTAATGAACTATCACGTAAAGCTTTTAATGATAAAAGGGGCAAAAAGTTCTGTTATATAAAGATGTATTCACAGAGATTATCATCCCTTAAAAATGAAAGCGTTTTAAAAAGAAATTTTACTCATAAAATATAGGTCTCCTTATTATATATAGATTACATGTTGACATGTAAGGAGGAACATATTTTGCGAGTTAAATATCATTTTCTGCCAAAACAGCAGGTGACATTTTGCAAAACGAATGATTCTGGTGAAAAGGCGCTACAAATTATGAATGAAACGGGATTTCGCGCAATTCCTGTATTAGCAGAAAATGAGAAGGAATTCACGGGGATTATTTATAAAGTAGATCTTTTAGAAAAGAAGTGTAATAGCAGATTAGAGGATGTAAGTACAGAAGATGTACTGGAAAATCCAAATTCGTTTATTTTTGAAAAGGATTCTTTTTTTAGAGCTTTTTACGTTATCCGTCGTCTCCCGTTTTTAGCGGTTTTAAATGAGTATAATGAATTTGTCGGCATTTTAACACATTCTAATGTATTTGATGTTATTGAGGATTCGTTCGGTATGCGGACGGGTGGTTATATATTAACAATTGCAACACAAGATTGTAAGGGAACAATTAAAGAGCTTGGGACATTATTAAAAGCATATAATATCGGTGGACTGTTTACGCTTGATAACGGTGATCAATATATTCGCCGTGTTATCGTAAATATATCGGATGAGTTAAATGAAAAAAAATTAAAGCAATTAATTGAAAAGATAGAGAAAAAGGGATTTAGGGTGAGTCATGTAGATTATATTTAAGTTGAAAAGGAAAGGTACCTATCTGCTATGTGTAGATAGGTATCTTTTTTAGTACGAGAAATGAATTTTATTTTGAAACAGAAGGTGGAGATAATGCTAAATCAGATAAAAAAATAAAGTCTGCATGCTCACGAATTTTAGGAATAGAAGTTTCGATAATACGTGATGTAATTTCACCTGGAGCCCCAACGTGTCCGATAGCTACCATAATGGGTTTGTCTTGGATTTTTTTTATGAGTAATTGTGCTTGTTTTGAAATGTGACTTACCGTATATACATCATCAAAAAATAATTGGTTTTCAATAATAGGAACGCCTAATTCTTTACCGATTTTTGGGACAACACTATTAGGGTTTGTTTTACTATCTAAATAAAATAAACCGTGCTTTTTACAGGCAGAAAGTATAAGACGTACAATCCTTTCATCAGCGGTTACTTTTGATCCCATATGATTGTTCATTCCTATTGCATGAGGTATTTCTTGAATTGCTTGTTCGAGTCGGTTGTTTATTTCTTCATCGCTTAAATCTGTTGTAATCGCTTTTGGTCCAAGCCACTCTTTTTTTCCTCTAATTGGTTCCATTGGCATATGTATAATAACTTCATGCCCTTTTTTATGGGCAGCTATTGCATCTTGTTTAGTAGAAGGAAGAAATGGCATAACAGCAACAGTGAGTGGAATAGGAAGTGATAACATCTTATCTGTGCCTTTCATATTATTGCCGAAATCATCGATGACAATAGCAACTTTATTCGTATGAGCGTTTGCTTGAATAGGAAAGAGGAAGAATGGTATGAACAGGGTGAAGATGAGAACTGTAATAGTATATTTGCGCATATAAATATTTCCTTTCTATTTTATCCCGCTATTTGCGGGCAGTAAGACTCCCACCTCCAAATTTGGCTGGAGTAAAGAAGTTAGGTGGAAAATCCACTGCCCGTAAACGCCCGATTGGTGAAGGCTAATAATTAGTGGGGGATGGACAAAACCCCCACTGATTAAAGTTCACTTTATCAATCATCATTATGTTTTGCGTTTTTACATAAATTAAACAAAAAATGTCGAAGAAAAGTAAATTGAAAATAGAGAATCCACTGTTTACTGAGTATTTACAAAAAAGAAGATGAAAAAAATGTCTATTATTGCGAATGTATTTACAAAGATAGAATAATTTGTAATAATTCTCAAAGTGAGGGTAAAGATTTGTAAATTACAGGGGAAAAATGTTAAACTTTCTGATTCTTCAATTTTAAATAGAATTAAGTGTTTAAAGGGCTAAAGTAGATGAGGCGTTGAGAGTATGGAAGAAAAATAAGGGGGATATGGATGTTTACTGTAAAAAGGAAGTACACATTAGAAAAGCTTTCGCATGATATTCATATGAAACGTGAAGAAATGATTCATTTAGGATTAACAAGTGGGTTAAATAGTATGGAGACAATTCAAGTTAGTCAAGAATTGGACAAGCTTATCGTACAGTATCAGCGTTACAAAGAAAAACAAACACCGAAATGGTTTTCAATTATAAAGGTTCCTATTTTTCAAATTGAGTATGAAGGGAAATCAAACAATTTTTGGAGAATGTTTGTAGCTGGTTTTATGAAATAAGTATAATTACCCTTTTAGGATAAGGATAATTATACTATATGTAATGGAATCTCTATATGAACTGTCGTTCCTTTGTTTTCTTTACTATCAATAAATATATGCCCATTGTACATCTCTACAATTCGTTTACATATAACAAGCCCAAGACCTGTTCCAGTATCTTTATTAGTAAAGAACGGATGAAAGAGGTGTTTTTGAATATGTTTAGGAATCCCTTTTCCAGTATCAATAATTTGCAAGTGTGCGTGTTTTTCGTTGTTTGTTACTACAATGGTTAATGTATCACCAGAAGCCATGGCTTCAATTGCATTTTTTGTAATGTTTAAAACCACTTGTTTCATATGGTCTTTTGAGCAACGTATATGAACAGGATGGTCTGGCAAATGTAAATGAAATACAATGTTATGTAGATTCGATTCAGATTGGATAATTAATGCTACCTCATTAAGAATCGTTCTTACATCATATGTTTGTTCAATGATGGCAGTTGGTTTTCCAAGAATAAGAAATTCGCTTACAATTTCATTAATCCGCTCTATTTCTTGCTCGATTACGGAAAAGTAGAACTGATCCTGTTCATCTTTATATTTCTCTTTTAACAGAGCAACGAGTCCTTTAATTCCAGTAAGAGGGTTACGGATTTCATGAGCTGTACTAGCTGCAAAAGTTCCAACCAATTCAATTTTTTGTAGTTCATTTTGTTGTCTTTCTAGTTTTGTTTGACGTTTTAATAACATATATTGAGCAAGTAAAAATAAAATAGACATTAAAAATAAAGTAGCTATACACTCTATTGAAACTAACTGGTATAAAGTTTGTTGATGAATAGGTAACGGAGAAACAGAGACTTTCCAATTTAATCTTTGGAGTGGGGTAGTAAGCATGTTAGAATGCCCATCGCTTGTTTCGTTATTATCATCGGTTAGAAAAACTACATCATGTTTATCAGTCACTTCGAAATGATATTGTGGTTTAATAGCATTTAAAGAGGCTGAAATGTAGTCAAAGCGTAAACTTGCTAATAATAAGCCTGAGAGTTCCTTTTGTCTATTAAATATTGGAGACGCAATCATAATAGCTTGATGTCCAAGAACGCGATCTGTAATAACTGATGATACAGTTGTTTTCTTAGATTGCAACGCATCTTGGATGTATTGGCGGTCAGAAACGTCAATAGGCGGCGAATCGCCTTGGGATGCGAGTGTAATCATCCCATCTGTCGTAGCGTAATATAGACCGGAAAAACGTTCATCATTTCCATCGGTATCATGTACAATCTGTTTAATCCCATTGATGTTTCCAGTTTCGGTCCCTACGACTTTTGCGAGCATTTCTAAGGCAGATATAGCTTCACCAAGGTGATGGTCTAAATAGTCTCTATATAAAAAGAGAACAGTGTGAGCAGATAGTTTGTTTGCCTGTTTCATTTGATAAGTGTGATATGAAAAAAATGTGGCACCAATCCCTATCGTTGGCAGTATAACAAGCAGTATGTAAAAAACTATGCTTTGTAATTTGACTTTCAAATTTGGTACTCCTTCTTTTTTTATTATCATTATATATAAACTATGTTAAAATTGTCATGTTTTTATTCAAGAATCATTTGCATTACATTAGGGAAAGGAAAAGGAATGAGTGAATATTCATTCGGAAGTTGTAATGAAGTGCTACGTTGCTTTTCTTTTTGTTGCGGAGAATTTAAGTGAAGGGTTGAAATGGTATGACATCAAATAATGAGCGAGAAGACATTTCTCAATCTTTAAAAGTATTTATTGCATTATCCCGTGTACATCGTTCTGTTATGGATACTACAAATAAATCCATACAAAGTAACGGATTAAATCCAACTGAGTTTGCTGTATTAGAATTACTATATCATAAAGGAGGCCAACCACTTCAGCAAATCGGTGAGCGTATTTTAATAGCTAGTGGCAGCATTACATACGTTGTAGATAAGCTAGAGAAAAAAGGGCTTGTAAAACGAATTCCATGTCCAAATGATAGGCGTGTTATTTATGCACAATTAACGGAGTCTGGAGAGAGCTTTATTGCTTCTATTTTTCCAGGTCATGAGCAAGTTATATATCAGTCTTTTGAAATGTTAACGAAGGATGAGAAGGATGAATTACTCGAGCTATTGAAAAAAATTGGAAAGTATGAAAAATGATGATATGTTCCAAAGGAGCTTTGGATAAAGAAATCCAAGGCTTTTTTGTGTGCATGTATTTATGACATCATCTACCGCATTTTGCTGAAGAATAAGAGGAGATTTGTAAGTAAGAATTGAATTATAATAATGATGCATATAATGGAGAGGGGGCTCGTTCATGTCATTTAAAGACTATGAATATAAACGGCCAAATATTGAAGAATTAAAAGGGAAATTTACTGTTGCTTTAGAGAAGTTTGATAACGCAAAAACTGTAGAAGAACAAAAACAAGTTATCAATTCAATTAACGAAATTCGTAATGACTTTGGTACAATGGGGAACCTTTGTTACATTCGTCATTCTGTTGATACGACAGATGCCTTTTATAAGGATGAGCAGGATTTCTTTGATGAATTCTCTCCAGTTGTACAAGGGTATGGTACAAAGTATTATAATGCGTTAATTCATTCTCCATTCCGCGAAGAATTAGAAGCGTATTATGGAAAGCAATTATTTGCTCTAGCTGAATGTGATTTAAAAACATATTCAGATGAAGTAGTGAAAGATTTACAATTAGAGAATAAATTGTCTTCGCAATATACACAGTTATTAGCATCTGCAAAGATTGACTTTGCAGGAGAAGAAAGAACGTTATCGCAACTTATTCCGTTTATGCAAGGAAAAGAAAGAAGTGAACGCAAAGCAGCAAGTGAAGCATACTACGGATTTTTAGCTGAGAACGAGGAAGAGTTAGATCGTATTTATGATGAGCTTGTTAAAGTGAGAACGAAAATCGCAAAAACACTTGGTTTTAAAAACTTTGTTGAATTAGGATATGCAAGAATGTATCGTACAGATTATAATGCTGAAATGGTAGCGAACTATCGTCAGCAAGTATTAGATTATATCGTTCCAGTTGCAACCGAGTTAAGAAATAGACAAAAAGCACGCATTGGTGTAGAAAAGCTCGCTTATTATGATGAAAACTTTGAGTTTGCTACAGGTAATCCAACTCCAAAAGGCGATGCCGATTGGATTATTAATCACGGGAAAACGATGTATAAAGAATTATCAGCTGAAACAGATGAGTTTTTTAATTTCATGCTCGATAATGATTTATTAGATTTAGTTGCGAAAAAAGGAAAAGCTGGTGGTGGATATTGTACATATATCGAGAATTATAAAGCGCCATTCATCTTCTCAAACTTTAATGGAACGTCTGGGGACATTGATGTATTAACACATGAAGCTGGTCATGCTTTCCAAGTATATGAAAGTCGTAAGTATGAAATTCCAGAATATAATTGGCCAACATATGAAGCATGTGAAATCCATTCAATGAGTATGGAATTCTTTACATGGCCATGGATGAAGTTATTCTTTGAAGAAGATGCGGATAAATATTATTTCTCACACTTAAGTTCAGCACTTCTATTTTTACCGTACGGTGTATCTGTAGATGAATATCAACATTATGTATATGAAAATCCAGAAGCATCGCCAGCAGAACGTAAGTCAGCATGGCGTAACATAGAGAAGAAGTATTTACCACATCGTGATTATGAAGATAATGATTATTTAGAGCGTGGTGGTTTCTGGCAACGTCAAGGTCATATTTATAGCTCACCTTTCTATTATATTGACTACACGTTAGCTCAAATTTGTGCACTGCAATTTTGGAAACGTGCAAGAGATAATAGACAAGAGGTTTGGGAAGATTATGTGAATCTTTGTCAACAAGGTGGAAGTAAATCATTCTTAGAATTAGTAGAAGTTGCAAATTTAACATCACCATTCGCTGAAGGGTGTGTAAAAAGTGTAATTACAGAAATTGAAGCGTGGTTACGTGCTGTTGACGACACAAAATTGTAAAAAACATGCACTTTTTTCCTATGTTTAACATCGACATAATAGAAAAATGATGAGATAATAAAAGAAAATTCAGAATTATTTTAGGGGTGTTTCTAATGGGGAGCGCCCCTTTTCACCAACAAAAGGGGGGAAAGCACTATGCTTCAATCTAATATGGATGTTAGTTTAGAAACTTTAGTCCACTCATTACAGTCTACACGAAGCACGCTGTTATCAGAAATTGAAATGTTAAATGATACGGAGGTGAATGTAAAGCCACGCCGTGATAAATGGAGTATTATTCAAATTTTGCATCATTTGCATTTAGTTGAACAGTCTGTCACATCTGCCCTTGTATATGCTTTGCAAAAAAAAGAAAGAAAACTTGCTCCATTTAAAGACCTCCAACTTACGCTTGATCGCACACATAAAAGGGAAGCTCCTCAACAAATGAAACCAACAGAAACATTAATGAAAAAACTGCAAGGAATTCAATTACTAGAACATTCACGACAAGAATTATTACATGCCCTTCATAGTGTAATAGATGAAAAAGAATTATTTGAAAATGGATTAAAACATCCTATTTTTAATGATTTGAATTTATATCAATGGGTTCAATTTCTAGATTTACACGAACAAAGACATCTTACACAGCTAAAAGAAGCGAAACATGCAATTTTACAGCGTTAAAATGAAAGAAGTGGGGAACCGCTTCTTTTCTTTTTTACTCATGCATAGTTTTCTTTCTCATTTTGGAATACTACATGGAGAAAAGAAAAGAAGGAGTTGAAAAGCATGTCAAAGAAAAAGAGAGAAGAAGAGCGCGCCTGGAAAGCTCGGAAAGAAAATCAAAAGCCGCATGGGAAAGTGAAAGCTTTTGCAGAATTAGTTGAAGGAACAGAAAAAACGTGATGAAGTTCATCACGTTTTTTGTATGAGTGGGAAAGTTAATAAGAAAGTTGTACCTGTACCTTTTTCGCTCATAATATCAATCTTTCCATCCATTGCTTGAATGACGCTGAAGACGACCATCATTCCGAGTCCGGTACCTTTTTCTTTCGTTGAGTAGAAAGGTGATCCAAGGCGTTTTATTTGTTCTTGATCCATACCAACTCCTGTATCTTTTATATATAATTGTATATGTTTATGGTCTGGAACTAATGTAAGAATAAGATCGCCACCTGTAGGCATAGCCTCAATACAATTTTTAAAAATATTTAATAAACATTGGTTCAGTTTTTGCTTTTCGCCAGCGATAAAGAAAGATGTACTTTGTTTTATATAATTTATACGAACATTTGCTAAATTGGCGAGAGGTGTGATCAAAGACAACGCATGAAGTAATTCTTCCTCTACTTGTAATTTTTGTTCTTTTTCAATACTCGGTTTTGCAAAAGTTAAGTAGTCTGTAAGAACGTGATTTGCTTGTTCGATACCATTAATGGCTATGTCGATATATAATTTTCGTTCTTTCTCAGAACATGCATCTGACTGTAAAAGTTGTAAAAAACCTTTCGTTGCAGTTAAAGGATTACGAATTTCATGAGAGATAGAAGCTGCCATTTCGCCGATTAAATGAAATTTCTCAGCGTTCATAAGTTCATTTTGGAGACGAACTTGCATTTGTAATATGTGTAGTAAATATAAAATAAGGATTGTACCAATCATCGTACATAGTTCGTACACAATGATATGTGGTATATAATCTGCCTCATTTGTAACACTTGCAAGGAAAAATGGTATCCAACCAAATCCATAAGTAAGACTGTAAAAAATAGCAAGTGTTATTTTTATATGATTAGAACTTCGATTAAAAAATTTGTAAGTTAATAGTAGAACAATAAATAGGAGAATAGAAGCGATAAAGGATGGAAACGCACCTATTCCTCCCAATAAAAAGCGATAAATGTTTAATACAGCTAAAATAGAACCACCAGCAATAGGCCCTCCCGTTAACGTGCCGACAATTAATACGATATGTCGCATGTCGAACTGAAAACCATTATTTGTTTTTGCTGCGAAAGTGATACATAGTATGGTAGCGAGGCAACACAATACAATAAATATGGCTGAATTTAATTTAGGAGATCGTTTCCCTTTCTGATTCCAAAATAAATGATATACGAGCATTGTAACGAGAATAGATAATATATTTAAAAAGAGGTAAATAATAAAGAGTTCCAGTGGGATGCCTCCTCTCTTTTAACATTAAATTAATCATACTATAAAATGAAATAAATGAAATGCGAAATAGCGGAAAAAATCAGAAATTTTTTCTGGTAGTATACAATATGTTACAATAATCTTTGTCAATGAAAGAAGAAATTCCGTGCACTGCATGGGAGAGGTTCGCGAACTCCCTCTATAAAAAACTATGGAAACAACAATATCATTAGGTATTGTTTTGTTTTTTTATTGTGACAGTTCAAGAACGTTCTTTCTTCTTATTCGTAGTAGAGAAGGAGAATGAGTGAAATGAAAAAAGAAAAAGCAGTTGTTGTTTTTAGTGGTGGACAAGATAGTACAACATGTTTATTTTGGGCGATACAGCAGTTTGAAGAAGTGGAAGCTGTAACATTTAACTACAATCAACGTCATAAATTAGAAATTGATTGTGCAGCGGAAATTGCGAAAGAGCTAGGAATTAAACATACGATACTAGATATGAGCCTATTAAATCAACTTGCTCCAAATGCGTTAACGAGAACGGATATGGAGATTACACATGAAGAAGGTGAATTGCCATCAACATTTGTAGATGGACGAAATTTACTATTTTTATCATTTGCGGCTGTATTAGCAAAACAAGTTGGAGCACGTCATATTGTAACGGGTGTATGTGAAACTGATTTCAGTGGTTATCCAGATTGTCGTGACGTGTTTGTGAAATCATTAAACGTTACATTAAATTTATCTATGGATTATCCGTTTGTTATTCATACACCACTTATGTGGATTGATAAAGCAGAGACATGGAAATTATCTGATGAACTTGGAGCATTTGAGTTTGTTAGAGAAAAAACATTAACATGTTATAACGGAATCATTGGTGATGGTTGCGGTGAATGTCCAGCATGTCAACTTCGTAAAGCGGGATTAGATACGTATCTACAAGAACGCGAAGGAGCGAGCAACTAATGGATAACTTTTTTGGATTTCGCATCGTAGAAAATTTGCAAAAAATGGACAAGGATATTCAGCGTGAACAACTCAAATATCATAATAAAAGAGTAATGGTCAGCAAGGAATTTACATTTGACGCAGCGCACCATTTACACTGCTATGAAGGGAAATGTAAAAATTTACATGGACACACATATAAAGTCGTATTTGGAATTAGCGGATATGTAAATGAAATAGGCCTTGCAATTGACTTTGGAGATATAAAAGAGATTTGGAAAAATGAAATAGAAATTTATTTAGATCATCGTTATTTAAACGAAACATTGCCAGAAATGAATACGACTGCTGAAAATATGGTCGTTTGGATTTATGAAAAGATGGCAGAAGCATTAACGAAAGATAATCGTGCGAACGAATATAAGGGAGCTCGTGTTGAATTTGTTCGTCTTTTTGAGACGCCGACTAGTTATGCGGAAGTAAGACGGGAGTGGATGCTCGATGAGTAAAATTCCCGTCTTAGAAATATTTGGTCCAACCATTCAAGGAGAAGGGATGGTTGTAGGACAAAAGACAATGTTTATCCGTACAGCGGGCTGTGATTATAGCTGTGCTTGGTGTGATTCTGCTTTTACATGGGATGGATCGGCCAAAGATCAAATTAAACAAATGACACCGGAAGACATTTGGAATGAGCTTGTAGAAATTGGTGGAGAAAATTTTTCTCATGTTACGATTTCGGGTGGAAATCCTGTTTTGCTGAAAAATATGCAATTTCTTCTTTCTATATTAAAGGAGAATGGAATGCGAACAGCGGTAGAAACGCAAGGGAGTAAATGGCAAGATTGGTTGCTTCAAATTGATGAGGTAACGATTTCTCCAAAACCACCAAGTTCAACTATGAAAACAGATTTTCATATGTTAGATTCTGTTATTCATAAACTAGCAGGGAAAGATTTTAGTTTAAAAGTAGTAGTATTCGATGATCAAGATTTTGAATATGCAGTTAAGATGCACGAGCGTTATCCGAATGTACCATTTTTCTTACAAGTAGGGAATGATGATACGAAAACAGTGGATGATGCGGTGCTTATAAAAAAACTATTAGAAAAATATGAGTGGCTTATTGAAAAAGCTGTGAATTGTAAAGAAATGAATGATGCGAAAGTACTGCCTCAGCTTCATGCGTTAGTATGGGGAAATAAACGAGGGGTATAATGAGAAGGGATGTTTAAAATGGCAGGAAGATTAGATGAAGATTTAAAAGATGTAACATTATTAGGAAATCAAAATACAAAATATGTATTTGAATATAGCCCGGAAATTTTAGAGGTATTTGATAATAACCATCCAAACCGTGATTACTTTGTAAAATTCAATTGTCCTGAATTTACAAGTTTATGTCCGAAAACAGGACAACCAGATTTTGCAACAATTTATATTAGCTACATTCCAGAACAAAGAATGGTAGAGAGTAAATCTTTAAAGCTATATTTATTTAGCTTCCGAAATCATGGTGACTTCCACGAAGATTGCATGAACGTTATTATGAATGATTTAATTAAATTAATGGATCCACGCTATATTGAGGTATGGGGGAAATTTACACCACGTGGTGGTATTTCAATCGATCCTTACTGTAACTACGGCCGCCCAGGAACTAAGTATGAGAAAATGGCAGACTACCGCATGATGAATCACGATTTATATCCAGAAAAGATCGATAATCGTTAATATAGAAAGAAAGGATCTGTATGATATACAGATCCTTTCTTTCTATTATATTATGCATGTTGATTAATGACAGTATAGTTTTTATGGCTTACAACTGTAAGAGGTTCCATATCTAGTTCTCTAAAATTCTCCATAATTGTTATATCAACAATAACGGAGTTTTGATTTACCTTTTGAACACGGCCTTGCATTCCACCTTTAAATTCAATGATATCTCCAGTTTCTGCGATCTGCATAAGCAACTCTCCTTGTTCCAGTTTTCCCAAAAAAAGAATAATTTGGGCTTTTTTATTTCTTCTTATTTTGAACTATATTTACTACTTTGTAAATGTTTCCAAAGTAAAAATTCGAAAAATATTCACTTTTTGTAAGAAAATATGTAAAAAATATTGTTTAGGAGAAGAATGATGAAAATGCATACATCTTTATACGGGAGTATAATAAAAGATACAATGACCTACTAAAGTGGGAGAAATTAGGGGCTGGAAAATGATGTTTGAAATTGTGGGGAGCTTTATAGCGATTTTATTATTTTTATTTTCATATATACAGTTGAAGAAAGTGCGTCATCATGAAACAACTACATATTTTGATGGACTGGATGGTGTGCACACTTCGATAACACATGATAGTGGTGGGGATATATAACTTTCTTTTTATGCATGGTATGATGGCAAGAAGAAATAGTACGTAATATAGTTCGTAAGTGATGAATGGGGAGTGGAAAGAATGCGAATTTCTTTTATTCGTCATGGTCGTTTGGACAGTACTATAGAGCCAATGACAATTATTTTATTTCGTGAATGGATGAAGCAATATGATTTAGGGACTACAGTAAAAGAAACTCCTATACCAATTGAAACAATTGAGGCGATTGAATCAGCGAAACTGGTTGTAACGAGTGATCAAAGGCGCGCTGTACAGTCAGCGGCTGAGTTATTGGATTCCCTATCTTTTGTGCAAAATCCTCTTTTTAGGGAAGCGGAAGTTCCAACGAGTTTTTATGCTCCAAAATGGTTGAAATGTAAACCGAATGTATGGATGTTTATTGGACGTACACGATGGATAGTTGGTTATAGTAAAGAGGTTGAGTCTTATAAGGAAGTACGAGAAAGAGCAAGGCAAGCCGCTAATATGTTGCACCGCTATGCGCTCGTACATGGACATATTGCCCTTGTAGGTCATAGTTATTTTAATGCGATGATTGGGACTGAACTGAGGGCAATGGGGTGGTCTGGTTCGCCTATTTTTCATAGGAAGCCATGGGGATGTACAACGTATACATTTCATGAGGCGATGGATGGAAATGTATTAAATACAAAATTAATTTAAAAGAGGCTGTCCCTTTGGCAGCCTCTTTCTCTACATAACAAGTAAAAAAGAATTGTCCTTTTAAGATATAGAAACCAATGACCGTAATGGTTTTATTAGATGGGCATACGATTCACCGACGAGCATAACGGTTTTATCTTCTTTGTAACCAAGTTTTTCATATAGTGAAAAAGCGCGTTTGTTTTCTAAATTAACAAGTAAGGCAATTTTTTCATGCCCTTTTTCAGTTGCATGAAGTTCAGCTGCATCGATTAATTTAGAGCCAATACCACGTCCACTGTACATACTTGAAACTGACAACGTGTCAATATAATACTCATCAAGTTCAGCTTCTTTTTCTAACGTAATGGATTCGTCTTCATGTAGTTCTCTTAAGTAGTGTATGATTGGTGCATCAAGTTGTTCAGTGTCACTACCGTGATAAACGACAATAACCCCAACTACCTTTCCACCTTGTTCAGCCACTAAACAGTTTTCATAGCTCAATCGATTATTTTCTTTTACGAACCATGTTTCAAGTCCTAGTATTACTTTTGCTTCAACTGTGCTACCTGTGATTTTTTCAGCAATTTCGTGCAGAGCGTTATACAATAAAGGTGCTACTTCTACCGCATCTGTCTTTTTTGCTTTCCGAATCATAGTATCCCTCCTAGTTCTAAATGTATATTGTAGCATAAAATAAAATATCAAACAGTGATTTGGAACTTTGTTATACAGGGTATCAAAAAGTTTGATATAGAGAAGTAGCTATGTTAGTATATGATATTTAGTGCGAATATAATAAAGTGATATAGATATAAAAATAATGAAAGTGAATTACATAATAGTAACGGGATAATTTTACCGTTGTCGACCTATAGAAGATGCGATAGAATAAAATATTGCAGAGAGGTGAAATACATGGATAAACAATTAGCAAATACAATTTTGGATCAGCTGAAAAATGATGAAATAAAGGAGTATGTTGCGAAGAAAGATGTATTTTATACGTTCAGAGAAGTTGTTGTAAATCGAGAAGATTTTAAACATATTATCGGGAACGCACAGCGCGGTGGACAGGTAATTTATACATATTCAGAAACACCACGTTCATAAATAGAAGATAAAGGAGAGGGGAATTATGGGGGATTTTAAACAAGGCATATTGCCACATTGGGATTATATGTGGAAAGATAGAGCTGGGAATAGGTTTATGGGAATGGTTATGTATCCAGAGAAACGAAAATGTTCAGCAAAAATGCTTCAGAAAATAAAAAGGGCGTATGAACAAGCAGTAGAAATTAAAGTAACGGTACAAGTTCAACATACATATCAGTACGTAGAAGGAATGATCGTATACTTTGATGAAGAAGCTCCTGTATGTACAATGCTCGATAAAGATGAGAATCCACATCATATATTTGTAAGAGATATTTTGCGTATTGAGCACCCTGAATAATTTTTTTCATAAATAAATTGAAGTTCCATAATAATAATCTTTTTCTATAATAGTTATCTTTTAGTATGTAACGAGGAACGAAAGAATATGTATAATATTTAATAAAGTAAAATTGATAAATGTAATCGTTTGTTAGAACAGATTATCGTTTAATATCTGTTCTTTTTTGCGTGATGCTGGAGAAATATATTACTCCAGCATTTACTGTTTTATGACAAAAAATATTGGTAACTTTTTTAAAAATAAGGTTAAATTCGTTGACAACTTTTTTGAAAAGCACTTTATTGACATGAGTTTTAGAATGTTGTTTCATAGTCTTTGTATTGAAAAAAATCGACGGTCATGTCGAAAAGTAAAAGTTAAAAAAAGAAAGAATTTATACATATATCTTGTGTCTTATTTTGAAACGTAATACAATATATAGAGAAATCAAGAAACGACATACAGAGAATATAGATTGGAGAGGGAGGGTCGGAAATGTTAGTTGCATATGATTCTATGACAGGAAACGTGAAGCGTTTCATTCACAAATTAAATATGCCGGCCGTTCAAATTGATGAAGCTCTAGTATTAGATGAAGACTTTATTCTTATTACGTATACAACAGGTTTTGGAAATGTACCGGAACGTGTTTTAGACTTTTTAGAACGCAATAATGAAAAATTAAAAGGCGTATCTGCAAGTGGCAATCGTAATTGGGGAGACATGTTTGGTGCAAGTGCTGACAAAATCTCTACTAAATATGAAGTGCCTATTGTATCAAAATTTGAGTTATCTGGAACAAATAATGATGTAGAATATTTTAAAGAAAGGGTGCGGGAGATTGCGACACATTGAACTGAATAATGAAATCACGCAAATGCAGGACGGTTTTTATCAGCTTCATAAAGATAAAGAGGCGTTAGAAGTCTTTATGGAAGAAGCTAGAGAGAATACCGTTCATTTTAATAGCGTGGCAGAGCGAATGGAGTATATGAAAGAACATGATTACTATTACAACGTTCTGGACGAGTATAGCTTGGAGGAAGTAGAAGGAGTTTATAACATCGCTTATGGTGAAAACTTCGAGTTCCAATCTTATATGGCAGCATCTAAGTTCTATAAAGATTATGCGTTAAAAACGAATGATCAAAAACAATACTTAGAAAGCTATGAAGATCGTGTAGCAATTGTGTCATTATACTTAGGACGCGGTGATGTTGCGAAGGCAAAACACTTCGCAAGCATGATTGTAAAACAAAACTACCAACCAGCGACACCAACCTTTTTAAATGCGGGAAGAAGCAGAAGAGGAGAAATGGTGTCTTGTTTCTTGTTAGAGATGGATGATAGCTTAAATTCAATCGGCTTTAACATTAATACTGCAATGCAATTATCGAAAATCGGTGGTGGAGTAGCTTTAAACTTATCTAAGCTACGCGCACGTGGTGAGCAAATTAAAGGTATTGATAACGCCGCAAGTGGTGTAGTACCTGTTATGAAATTACTTGAAGATTCGTTTTCGTATGCGAATCAGTTGGGTTAACTTTATGGCTCAACTATAAAACCAGGTCAATTGCTGGAACGCCTGAGTATATCAAGGTAGGATACTACGAAGAAATTACGTAGCGAACCCTGAAAATCCAAGATTGCAGGAAATCAGCAGCCGAGCTCCTAAATTTATTAGATAAGGAGAAGGTTCAACGACCAAGTGGCTATGTAGGTGACTAAGTAGCTCGAACCTGGCTTCTCAAAACAACCAAATTCAAAGGGTGTATACAGTTATTATAGTTTATGCCATATTCATGTGCATCAAACATATGATAAATGGTTAAATGAAGAATTTGGCGAGAAGAAGATATGGTCTGAACTCTATAGCGATATAGAGAGGATAGCAGAAATGACTATCCCCCATACGTTTTGACGATATGGAGTAACAATATGCAACGAAAAGGTGCAGGTGCAGTATACTTAAACATTTTCCATTGGGATATTATTGAATTCCTTGATACTAAAAAAATAAATGCCGATGAGAAGAGCCGTATTCAGTCTCTATCAATCGGAATTATCGTTCCAAGTAAGTTCTTTGAGCTTGCTGAGAAAAACGAACCTTTCCATGTTTTCGCGCCTTATACAGTATTTAAAGAGTACGGAAAACATTTAGATGATATAGATATCGACGAAATGTACGATGAATTAATGAGCAATCCGAAAGTGAAGAAGAAGCCATTAGATATTAGTGCGCGTGATATGCTTATTAAAATTGCTATGATTCAGCTTGAGTCTGGTTACCCATACTTAATGTTTAAATCAAATGCAAATAACCAGCATCCACTGAAGGATATTGGAACTGTGAAGATGTCGAACTTATGTACAGAAATCTTCCAGCTACAAGAAACTTCTGAAATAAATGATTACGGTACAGAAGACATTATCCGCCGTGATATTAACTGTAACTTAGGATCGTTAAATATCGTAAACGTAATGGAAAATAAAGAAATTCGTGAAGCAGTTCATGCGGGAATGGAAGCTTTAACAGCTGTTTCTGATATGACGATCATTCCGAATGCCCCAACTGTGAAAAAAGCAAATGATGAGCTTCATTCAGTTGGACTTGGAGCAATGAACTTACATGGATATTTAGCAAAAAATAAAATCGCTTATGAAAGTGCTGAAGCGAAAGAATTCGCTCGTACATTCTTTATGATGTTAAATTACTACTCGATTGAGAAAAGTATGGAGATCGCTAAAGAAAAAGGCGAAACATTTAAAGACTTCGATAAGTCTGATTATGCAAACGGCACATACTTTGAAAAGTATGAAACGACAGATTACAGCCCAGTAACTGAAAAAATTCAGCAATTATTTGAAGGAATTCATATTCCAACAAAAGAAGATTGGACAAGTTTAAAAGAGCAAGTACAGAAGAATGGTTTATACAACTCATATCGTCTTGCAATCGCTCCGACACAATCGATCAGTTACGTTCAAAATGCAACTTCAAGCGTAATGCCAATCGTAAGTCAAATTGAATCAAGAACGTATGCGAATGCGACAACATATTATCCAATGCCGTATTTATCAAAAGATACGTTTTGGTACTATAAATCTTCTTATGATATGAATCAGTTTAAATTAATTGATTTAATCGCAGAAGTTCAAGAACATATTGACCAAGGAATTAGTACAATTCTTTATGTTAATAGTGATATTTCAACACGTGAGTTAGCACGTTACTACATTTATGCACATAAAAAAGGCTTGAAGAGTCTTTATTATACGAGAACACGTAAATTAAGCGTGGAAGAGTGCGTGGCTTGTACCGTTTAATATAAAAAGTGAGACATTATGAGCAGGGTTTTTCTGAACCCTGCTCATGCTTAGTTATCAATTTTTTATGTTTATTTAGAGAAGGGGCGATTTAATGCGTGCGGTAAACTGGAACAAAAAAGAAGATGATTTTAGTTTAATGTTTTGGAAGCAAAACATCGCTCAGTTTTGGACAGAAGAAGAAATCGCAGTGTCTTCTGACAAAAATACTTGGGCACAATTATCAAAAGAAGAGCAAATTGCTTATAAGCGTGTATTAGGTGGTTTAACACTTTTAGATACGAAACAAGGTGGCGAAGGGATGCCACTTGTACTTGTTCATCTTGAAAATTTACAAGCGAAAAGTGTATTAGCTTTCATGGGCGCTATGGAAGAAGTACATGCGAAGAGTTACAGCCATATTTTCACAACGTTAGCTACTGAAGAAGAAATTGATGATATTTTTGAATGGGTAGATAACCATCCATTACTTGAGAAAAAAGCTGGTATTGTTACTAGTTACTATCGTCGCTTATTAAAGCCTGAAGTAACGAAAAAAGAGTTATACATGGCAATGGTAGCAAGTGTGTTCTTAGAAAGTTACTTATTCTATAGTGGATTCTTCTATCCACTTTACTTAGCGGGTCAAGGTAAATTGACGGCAAGTGGTGAGATTATTAACTTAATAATTCGTGACGAGTCAATTCACGGCGTATTCGTTGGTATTTTAGCACAACAAATCTTCACAGAACTTTCTGCAGAAGAGCAACAAGAAGTACAAACGGAAACGCAAGAGTTATTAATGGAACTGTATGAAATTGAATTGGCATATACAGAAGAAATTTACACTTCTATCGGTCTTGTAGAGGATGTAAATCGTTTCGTTCGTTACAATGCGAATAAAGGACTTATGAACTTAGGACTTGAGCCGAAGTTTGAGGAAGAAGAAATTAACCCAATCGTTTTAAATGGTTTACGTACAGATACGAAAAACCATGACTTCTTCTCTGTAAAAGGAAATGGTTACGTAAAAGCAACGAATGTTGAAAAGTTAGCAGACGATGACTTCGTATTCAATTTTTAATATAGTGTTATAGAAAAAGCTGTCTTTATAGAAAAKACAGCTTTTTTGCTATGAATAGTTTACATAATGTTATTATTTCATGGGAATATTTTAATCTTGTAAAAGCCCAATTTTTGAGGAAGTGGGAATGAAAAAACAAGGATTAAAGTTTTATTTTTCATATTTAGTCGTATGAGAGATTGAATAACTTATGTCAAAATGAATAAAAAATGAGAAGAAATGAGGACCAACTCCACCTATACGTTCTTTTTAGTATTGAATTTTCAAATGCTAGAAATTTTGGCTTAAAAATTGCATGAATATTTAAAAATTAACAAAAAGGGAGGTAATATGCGGTGTGATATATAGTCATTTGAAAACGCTTCCTTTTAACTGTCGATTTTTAAATGGAAATTAGATAGAGAAAGTAGGAGGAATGATAGGTGGGAAAAGTAGTTGGTTTAAAACGTTCATTAGGGCTTTGGTCAATTGTTATGCTAGGGGTCGGGTATATGACACCGATGGTTGGGTTTGATACATTTGGAATCGTTTCTGAAAAAACGGGTGGTCATGTTCCAGGAGCTTATCTTATTGCATTAGCAGGGATGTTGTTTACCGCTGCAAGCTACGGCAAAATGGTAAAGGTTTTTCCTACGGCAGGATCTGCTTATACGTATACACAGAAGACAATTAGTGCAAGGCTGGGGTTTCTTGTTGGATGGTCCGCATTATTGGATTATTTGTTTCTACCAATGGTGAACGCACTATTAACGAGAATTTATATGTCAGCATTTTTCCCAAGTGTTCCTAATTGGGTATGGGTCATTGGCTTTGTTCTCCTGATTACATTAATAAACATGATTAGCGTAAATGCTACTGCTAATTTCAATACTTTCTTAGTAATATTTCAGGTGTTAGTAATGGCTGTGTTTGTTTTTCTAGTTATAAAAGGTTTATTATCGGGAGAGGGAACAGGAGAAATCTTTTCCATTCAGCCGTTTTTTCAATCAGATATACAAATATCACCGTTAGTTGCAGGTGCGACAATTCTTTGTTTCTCGTTTTTAGGTTTTGATGCAGTAACTACATTTTCAGAAGAGACACCAAACGCGAAGAAAACAATTCCTCGAGCTATTTTTCTTACTGCTTTAATCGGCGGAGTTTTATTCATTACTACTACGTATTTTACACAATCTATGTTTCCAGATACATCTGTATTTAAAAATCAAGAATCAGCATCTCCAGAAATTGCACTATATGTTGGCGGGAAATTATTTCAAGCTTTCTTTTTAGTAGGAACCCTTATGGGGACACTTGCGTCCGGTTTAGCTTCTCATACAAGTGTATCCAGGTTATTATACGTAATGGGGCGAGATAATGTAATTCCGAAGAAAATATTCGGATACATTCATCCTCGCTGGAGAACCCCAGTATATAATATTATTTTTGTAGGAATTATTTCGCTCTTCGCTATATTCATTGATTTAGAAACAGCAGCATCTCTTATTAACTTTGGAGCGCTTATTGCATTTACATTTGTTAATTTGTCTGTAATTTCTTACTATATAATCAAGCAAAAAAGATATAAGACGATAAAAGATTTCTTAAATTACTTAGTTATGCCTATTTTGGGTGCTGCTACTGTAGCCGTACTATGGTTTAATCTCAATATCCATTCACTTATTTTGGGACTTTGCTGGGCTGCTATTGGAATTGGGTACCTTCTATATGTTACAAATATGTTCCGTTCAGCTCCTCCGCAAATGCATTTTGAAGAAGCACAGGAAATATAAAAAGAAAAAGGCATTGGTCTTATCCCCGTCAAGTAGACAGCTTTAAAAAAAGACTAAGCAGCCATTGAGATTCGATATTCAATCGGAGCTCGATGATTGAGTCGTTTTTGGAATCGTTTGTAGTTATAATGATAGATGTATGTTTCAATTGCTTGAATCAATTCTTCTTTTGTTTGATAATAATTGAGATAAAACATTTCAGATTTAAAATGAGAAAAGAATGATTCAATACAAGCATTGTCATGGCAGTTTCCTTTGCGACTTTGCGA